>JAICJI010000003.1 GCA_025928515.1 Thermoleophilia bacterium | reverse complement strand
GTCCTTTTTTTTGGGGGGGCGGCCTCCGCTGTTTTGGCGGCGTGTTGTGGGTTGGCGGTGGGGGGCGGCCCCCCCCCCCCCCCCGGCCGGAAGACCGCGATGCCTTCGGCATCGCTGGGGCGCGCACCGCCGATCGCGTCCGTTCGAACTGGGAGCGGATCAAGCGCGAGCAGGAGGGCCGCGAGGGCATCTTCCACGACGTCGCCGACGGGCTGCCGGGGCTCCTCTACGCGCGCAAGATCCAGCAGCGGGCGAAGGCGGTCGGCTTCGAGTACCCGGATCTCGCGGGTGCGATGGCAGATCTCGCCGACGAGCTGCGCGAGCTCGAGGAGGAGCCGTCGGGCGACGAGCTCGGTGACGTCCTCTTCGCGGCGGTCAACGTGGCGCGCCGGCTCGAGGTCGACCCCGAGCTCGAGCTGCGCCGCGCGGCTCAGCGGTTCCGGACGCGGGTTGAGGTTGCCGAGGCGCTCGCCGCCGAAGCAGGGGAGAATTGGAGCGAGCTGCCGCTCGACCGGCAGGACGCGTACTTCGATCGAGCCAAGGAGAAGACCGCGTGAGCGCCATCACCGAGGTTCGCGCCCGGCAGGTTCTCGACTCGCGGGGCAACCCGACCGTCGAGGTCGAGCTGCGGGCGGGCGGGACCGGCAGGGCGATCGTCCCGTCCGGCGCCTCGACGGGCGTGCACGAGGCGGTCGAGCTCCGCGACGGTGGTGCGGCATTCGGCGGCAAGGGCGTCGCGCAGGCCGTGGCGAACGTCAACGGCGAGATCGCCGACGCGGTCCGCGGGCTCGAGGTGCTGGAGCAGGGAGGGCTCGACCGAACGCTGATCGAGCTGGACGGCACGCCGAACAAGGGCCGTCTGGGCGCAAACGCGATCCTCGGCGTCTCGCTCGCGGCTGCGAAGGCCGCAGCCACCGAGTCGGGTGTCTCGCTCTTCCGCCACCTCGGTGGCGCGGACGCGACGACGCTCCCGGTCCCGCTGATGAACGTGATCAACGGCGGCGTGCACGCCGACAACTCGATCGACCTGCAGGAGTTCATGCTCGTCCCCGCCGGCGCGTCGTCGTTCGCCGAAGGGCTGCAGGTGGGCGTCGAGGTCTATCACGCGCTGAAGAAGCTGCTCACCGAGCGTGGGCTGTCGACGCTGGTGGGCGACGAGGGCGGGTTCGCGCCGAATCTGGAGTCGAGCGAGAACGCGATCGAGCTGATCCTCGAGGCGGCAGAGCGCGCGGGCCATCGCGAGCGAGTTGCGATCGCGCTCGATCCCGCGACGAGCGAGGTCTTCTCCGACGGCGTCTACCGCTTCGAGGGCCGCGAGAAGACGAGCGCGCAGCTGCCGGAGTTCTGGGCCGAGATCGCCGACCGGTATCCCGTCGTCTCGATCGAGGACGGCGCGGCCGAGGACGACTGGGACTCGTGGCTCGCGCTGACCGAGCTGCTCGGCGACCGGGTGCAGCTCGTCGGAGACGACCTCTTCGTCACGAATCCTGTGCGGTTGCAGGAGGGAGTCGACCGCGGCGTCGGCAACTCGATCCTCGTCAAGGTCAACCAGATCGGGACGCTCACCGAGACGATCGAGGCGGTGCGGCTCGCGCACGCGAACGGTTACACGGCGGTCATGTCGCATCGGTCCGGCGAGACAGAGGACGCGACGATCGCCGATCTCGCGGTCGCCCTCGGCACCGGCCAGATCAAGACCGGCGCGCCCGCGAGGAGCGACCGCGTCGCCAAGTACAACCAGCTGCTCCGCATCGAGGAGGAGCTTGGCGACGAGGCGACGTACCCCGGTTGGGGGGCCTTCCCGCGCCTCTCGCGTTAGTACCCTGAGTCGTATGGCGATCGACCGCCGCACCAAGATCGTGGCGACGCTCGGACCGGCGTCGGAGTCGCGCGAGCGCCTGCGCGCGCTCATCGGAGCAGGCGTCGACGCCGTCCGCTTCAACCTCTCGCACGGCACGCACGAGGGACACTCGGAGCGGGCGTGGCTCGTGCGGGAGATCGCGGCCGAGGTCGGCCGTCCGATCGCACTCATCGCCGACCTGCAGGGACCGAAGCTTCGCATCGGCGAGCTGGAAGAGCCGGTCGTCCTGCAGAAGGGCGACCACGTCACCGTCTGCGCCGAGGAGGCGGCCACCGACGGCGAGCTTCCCATCGCGCCGGCGGTGATCGGAGACGTGCTCGAGCCCGGCCACGAGGTGCTGATCGACGACGGGCTCGTGCGCCTCCGCGTCGACGGCGTCAAGGGGGGTCGCGCCACGTGTGCGGTGGTCGTCGGCGGGACCGTGAGCTCGCACAAGGGAGTCAACCTCCCCGGTGTGCCGGTACCGATTCCCTCGCTCACGCGCAAAGACGTCGCCGATCTCGACTGGGCGCTCGAGACCGGAGTCGACTTCGTCGCGCTCTCCTTCATCCGCGCGGCCGCGGACGTCAGGGACCTGCGCGCGCTGATCGAGCAGGAGGGCTCGCACGCGCACGTGATCGCGAAGATCGAGAAGTCGGAGGCGGTCGACGCTCTCGACGACGTGCTCGCCGAGACGGACGCGGTGATGGTCGCGCGCGGCGACCTCGGCGTCGAGATCGGGCCGGCGCTCGTCCCGCTCGTCCAGAAGCGGATCATCCACAAGGCGCTCGAGCGCGGGAAACCGGTGATCACAGCGACCCAGATGCTCGAGACGATGGTGCACTCGCCGGAGCCGACCCGCGCCGAGGCGAGCGACGTCGCGAACGCCATCCTCGACGGCACGTCCGCCGTGATGCTCTCCGGCGAGACAGCCGTGGGGGAGTATCCCGTGGAGGCTGTCGCGTACATGGACCGGATCGCGCGTGCGGTCGAGCCGAGCCTCGACTACCGGCACGAGCTGCCCGAGGCCCACGAGAACCCGACCATCGGGCAGGCGATGTCGAACGCGGCCTGCGACCTCGCGGAGGCGCTGCAGGCGAAGGCGATTCTCGTCCCGACCTTCACCGGCGGAACGGCGAACGCGGTCGCGCGCCTGCGGCCGCGGCGCCCGATCGTAGCGCTGACGCATGTCGACTGGGCGATGCGGCAGCTCGCGCTCGAGTGGGGCGTGACGCCGCTCATGATCTCGGAGACGAGCGACGTCGAGGAGCTCTGGCGGCTCGCAGTCGAGGCAGCGCGAGAGGCCGGCATCGTCGAGAGCGGCGACAGCGTCGTGATCACGGCGGGAACGGCCGTCAACATCCCCGGCACGACGAACGTCATCAAGGTCGACGTCGCGTAGCAGGACGCCGCGTCGCGCGCGCGAATCCTGCGCCATGGCCCGGAAAGCTCGCCGCAGGCATCTTCGTGGATCGATCGCGCGTCGCTGGTTCGCGGTCGGTGCGCTCGTGCTGGTCGGGCTGCTCTACTACCGGCCGCTCCACGACTACTTCGACGCCAGCTCTCAGCGCGCGGCACGCGTCGCGGAGGTGCGGCAGCTCGAGAAGCAGCAGGCGACGCTCGAGCGTCGCCTGCGACACGCTTCGTCCGACGCCGCCCTCGAGGCAGCGGCGCGGACGCTCGGTTACATCCGGCCGGGCGACCATCTCTTCATCGTCAAGGACATCCCGCAGTGGCGGCGCAGGCAGCATGGAGGAAGTCATGCTGCCCTCCGTGGTCACGGACGCTGATCGAGCGGTCGTAGCACGCCAGCTCGGCCGCGAGCCTCGGACGCTGCGCGGTGTCGTGGTGCGGTGCCCGTTCGGCGCCCCGGCCGTCACCGAGCAGAGCCCCTACGGGCGCGACGGTGAGCCGTTCCCCACCACCTACTACCTCACCTGCCGGCATCTCGTCGCGGCCGTGTCGCGTCTCGAAGCCGCCGGCGGCGTCGAGCGCTGGAGCGACGCGATGCGCGCCGATCCCGTCCTCGGTGCAAGCCTCGCGGCCGGCGACGAGGAGCAGCGCAGAATCCGCACGGAGCTCGCCGGCGACGCAACCGGCAGCGACGGGGGCGCATCGCTCGACTACGGCATCGGTGGCTCGCGCCGGACCGGGAGCCTCAAGTGCCTCCACGCGCACGTCGCGTTCGCCCTCGCCCGTCCCGGTTACGAGCTGGGCGAGCGCGTCCTCGGTGAGGTCGAGCCGCGCTGGCCCGAGCGGTGCTGCTCCGAATGAGACAGTCATCGTGAGCCAGATCGCGGTCGCGCGGCAAGAGTGGGAGGAGGGCAGCCGCCGGCTCGAGGCGACTCGCGACGACCCGCGCCGGTACCGGCAGCTCCTCGAGCGCCTCGACCTCGTCCTCGACGAGCTGCGCAAGCGGATCGGGCAGACCTACACGCTCGGCGACCTCGTCGGCGCGTACGACCAGTCCGAGCATTGGGCGCGCGAAGTGCTCGAGGCTCGCGCCGAGACCCCCCGTTGGCCGCGCGACCTGACGATTGTCCTCGCCGCAGCGTTCGACGCGTATCAACGCGGCGCTATCGATTACGAACCATGAGGATGTGCGCCTAGACACACATCCAGGTGTAATAAGTGTGAGTTTTGGTCAACTTCTAACCGATGGTCTTTAGAGACGACACCGGACGCCGTGAGCCCGAGTGGTTGACCCTCGGGCAGGCCGCGCGCTTCCTCGGTGTCGCCCAGAGCACGATCCGCAAGTGGTCGGATCAGGGCCGCGTGCCGGCGTTCTACACGCCCGGCGGCCACCGGCGCTTCCGGCGCGGCGACCTCGAATCGTTCCTCGCCCGCTCCGGTCCCGGCCGCCAGCAGGCGGGCCCGACCGTCCTGCTCGTCGACGACGACGAGCGCATGCGCGAGCTCGTCCGGCTCGAGCTCGAGCGCGAGGGCTACGACGTGCAGGAAGCGGCGAGCGCCGACGAGGGGCTCGCCTCGATCGAGAGCCGCAAGCCCGAGCTCGTCCTCCTCGACGTGATGATGCCCCACGTCGACGGCTGGGAGATGCTGCGGCGGATCCAGGAGCAGCACGGCGCCGGCGCCATCCCGGTGCTGATGTTCAGCGGCCAGGTGGACGACGCCGCGAGGCGCCAGGCGACGTCGAGCGGTGCCAGCGGCTTCGTCGGCAAGGGCTTCGACCTCAACGAGCTCGTCGAGCAGGCGAAGGCGATCCTCCCCGTTTAGCTCGCGAGTGCTGCGCGCTCGCTCGCGGGCTAAGGACCTGCGCCCACGGGAGACGCGGTCTCCCGTGGGCTCCGTGCCCTGCGCGTGCTCGGCCGCCGTTGTTCTACGGCTTGAACCGGCCTAAGGAAGTTCTTCGGCGGTTCGTAGCAGGCCTGCGCCTAGGAGGCCGAGTGCTGCAAGCAGGCTGAGGTAGAGGCCGATTCCGCGTGCCGCCGACACGAAGTACGCGTCCGGGACGGAGATCAGCCGGATGAGGACGAAGATGACCGCGAGCGATCCGAGCGCGATCAGGAGCAGCCGGTCCGGCACGGCCGCCGGGAGCAGGATCCCCGCTTCGCGCGAGGCCTCGAGGATCATCGTGGCCAGCCCGACGAAGAAGACGAGCTTGCCGAGAGCACCCGTGTGCCAGCCGGTGACCGACAGGGTCAGCCCGTTCGGCAGCGTTCCCGCGTACCAGTCCGTGAACGCCGAGATGCTGAGGATGAGGCCCGACACCCACGCGAGCCGAACGCCCCAGCTGCCCACGAGCGGTGTCGCGCGCTCGGGGCGCGGCGGCCTGCGCTCCGGTCGCATCCGGAACGGGCGGGCTGGCTCCGGCGTCTGCACAGGCGCAGTATGGGCACAAAAGTGCAACGGCGTGCGCGGGGCACGCCGTTCGCCGGAATACTTTGCGGACGATGACGAGCCTGCTCGACCTCGCTTCGAGCGACGCCCGCCTGGGAGCCTCGTCGCTCGCGGCGCTCGTGCGCGCGGTCACAGCCGCCTCGAGCTCGGGGAGTGCGCCCGACGCGCTGCGGGCGCTCGCCGAGGCCGCGCGGGCCGTCTCGGGCGCCGACATCGCGCTCGTCCGGGCTTCGGACGGCAGCGGAGAGCGTCTGGAGGTTGTAGCCGTCGCGGCGTCGCAGACTTTGGCGGCAGAGCTGTACGGCACGGCGCTGCCGGCGTCGGAGCTTCCGGAAACGGTGCTCGACGATCTCGGTCGCGCGCCCGCCGCCGTGCGCCGCGTGGCCGAGCACACCGGTGCGACCCAACTGCTCCTCGTTCCCGCCCGCGCGGATCGCAACGCCGTCTCGGTCGAGCTGTTCCGGGCCGGCGAGCCGTTCGGCGCGGAGCAGCGGATGGCCGCCGAGCTGTGCGCGGCGCAGGCCGCTCTCGCCCTGCGCGCGTTCGCGCCCGGCGGCGACGCATCCTCGCTCGTCCGGCCCGCGCTCGAGCTGGCCGGCGAGGCGCTCACGGTGGCACTGGAGGAAGAGGACGCGGCGGACGAGGTCGTGCGTCTTGCCGCGGCCGTGGCCGGGGCGTCTGCGGCGGTGCTGTGGGAACGCAGCGACGACGCGTTCGTCACGGCTGCAGCATGGGGTGTCGACGCCGCCGCCGATCTCGGGGCGGCGCGCGACATCGCGGAAGGCGCGCTCGCCGCTACCGGGCCGGTGAGCGCCCATGCCGCCGGTCTCCCGCAGGACTGCGCCGTCTCGACCACGCTGCCGCTCGGCCGGCCGCCGCTCGGCGTGCTGCAGCTGTTCCATCCCGCGGGCGAGGAGCCGGATGCCGAGCAGCTCACGCGACTTGCGACGTTCGGTGTCCGCACCGCGCATGCTCTTCGCACCGGCGAGCGGGCGCGACTGCTCGCGCTCGAGCTCGAACGGACGCGCGCACTGCTCGAGGTGATCGTGCAGGCGACGGCCGAGCTGTCGGTCTCGCACACGCTCGAGACCGCCGTCGAGCGGGTCGCGGAGCTGCTGGGCGTGAACCGGGTGGCCGTCTACCTCCGCGGGATCCATGACGGCGAGCTGGAGGAGGCTGCGAGTCGTGGGCTGGCCGGCCCGCACGCGCGCGTCGCCGACCGGTTGCTCGACGTCGCGCTCGGCCCGTCCCGTGAGCGCGCGGTGCTCGAGATTCCCGAGGTCATGGCCGACGCGCGGCTCGCCGTAGCGGCTCCGGCTGCGCGCGAGACAGGGATCGAATCGGCGCTGGCCGTCCCGCTCGTCGCGCGCGGCAACGTCGTCGGGCTCCTCGCCGCCTACCCGGCAGGTCGTCCCGCGGCCGGCGAGCACGAGACGGCACTGCTCGCCGCGCTGGCCGGGCAGCTCGCCGTCGCGGTCCAGAACGCCCAACTCCACGAGCAGGCGACTCGCCTCGGCGAGGAGCGCGAGGCGGCCCTCGCCGCCGAACGTGCCGCTGCCAAGCAGATCCGCGCGCTCTACGAGGTGTCGCGCTCGTTCGCCCAGAGCCTCAGGCTCGACGAGACGCTCGACGCCCTCGCGCGCACCGTTGTCGAGGTTCTCGATCTAGACGCCGCCGTCGTGCGGATGCCCGACGAGAGGCGCGAGCAGCTCGTACCGCATGCCGTCCACATCCGAGACGTGCCGTTCGCCGCTGCCGTCAGCACCATCCTCACCCAGCCCGTCCCGTTCGGCCAGCGGAACGTGCAGCGGCTCTTCCGGGAGCGCCGCGCATTGCGGCTCGGTCGAGGCCAGAAGTTCCTGCCCGCGCTCGTCCCGTTTCTCGAGAAAGGCTGGACGGGGGCGATCGTTCCCGTGGCCTTGCCGACCGAGGTGGTGGCTTCGCTCGGGGTCTACTCCTTCCGGCCGGGCAACCCGCTCTCGCAGGAGACGATCGAGGCGGCCACCGCGCTCGCCGCGCAGGCGGCGCTCGCAATCGACAACGCGCGCCTGTACCAGCAGCAGAAACAGTTCGCCGACACGATGCAGCGCTCGCTGCTCCCGCGGTCGCGGCCGGAGGTCGAGGGCCTCGACCTCGGCGAGGTGTACGAGCCGTCGGCACGCGTGGAGGTCGGCGGCGACGTCTACGACTTCCTTGCGCTCGACGACGGCCGGCTCGCCGTCGTGCTCGGCGACGTGACGGGTCACGGCGTCGACGCGACGGCCGACATGGCCATGGCGAAGTTCGTCTTTCGTTCTCTCGCTCGAGAGCACACGGAGCCGGCCGACTTCCTCGCTTCTGCGAACGACGTCATCTGCAGCGAGATCGGCGCCGGCAAGTTCATCAGCATGAGCTACGTCGTCGTCGACGGCGCGAGCGGCGTCGTCTCGGGCGCGAGCGCGGGCCATCCGGCGCCGCGAATCGTGCTTCCCGACGGCTCGCTCCGGTCGCTCGAGGCCCACGGTCTCGTGCTCGGGATCGACGGCGGCCAGGAGTACACCGAATCCCGCGCCGAGCTTCCTCCCGGCGCCTCGCTCGTGCTCTACACGGACGGGGTCATCGAGGCCCGGCGGGACGGCGAGCTCTACGGCGACGAGCGGCTCGACGCCCTGCTCGCCGAGCGGCACGAGCTGCCGGCGCGCGCACTGGCCGCCGTGGTGGCTGAAGACGCGCGAGAGTTCGCCGGTGGCGACCTCTCAGACGATCTCGCCGTCGTCGTCATCCGCAGGACGTGAGCCTGCTACCGACGGCTCCCTGAGCGAAGGTCTACGAGCCGAAAGCTAGAATTCAGCGTCCCGTGGCCAAGCGCGCCGGCTTCATTCTCTGTCTCGTCGTCTGCGCCCTCGGCGTGGGGGCGAGCCATGCCCGCGCCGACACCCCGCCGCCTTCGGCGGTGATCGCGGACGGCGTTCAGATCGGCTCGGTCGACGTCGGTGGGCTGACCGCCCCCGAGGCGACGGCCGCGGTGCAAGACGCGTACTTCGCGCCGGTCGTCCTCCACGTCGGGCATCGCGGCGTCACGCTCTCACCGCACCATTTCCACACGGCTCTGCCGCTCGGCCCCGCGGTACAGACGGCGCTCACGGCTGTCGCCGACACCGTCGTCCCGCTCAGGCCGACGCTCGACACGAAGCTCGTCGCCAAATGGGTGAAGACGCTCGCGCGGAAGACGTATCGCGCGCCGGTCGCCGGCACATTGCTCCTCCGGCACAACCGGCCGTTCTACACGCACGCTCATCCGGGTCGCGCCCTGCGGCCGTTCCCGACGCGCATGCTGATCCGCGACGCGATCGCCGCGGGGACGCGCAGCGTGATCGTCGCGCCGCTCAAGAAGCTCACGGCCGCGTCGGTCAAGGCCCAGCCGGTCATCGTCATCCACCGCGGGATCAACCGGCTGTTCCTCTACAAGGGCACGCACCTCGTGCGCGTGTTCCCGGTGGCCACCGGCCAGGCGGCGTGGCCGACCCCGCTCGGCCATTTCCAGATCGTCGTCAAGGAGCTCAACCCGTGGTGGTACCCGCCGACCCAGGACTCGTGGGCGGCAGGAGCCAAGCCCGTCCCGCCCGGGCCCAACAACCCGCTCGGCACTCGCTGGATGGGTCTCAGCGCGCCGGGCGTCGGCATCCACGGCACGGACGAGCCGTGGTCGATCGGGCACTCGGAGTCGCACGGCTGCATCCGCATGCAGGTGCCGTCCGCGGAGTGGTTGTACACCCGCGTGCGCGTCGGGACGCCGGTGTTCATCATCCCGGCCTGACCGCGGTCGTGGTGGGGCCGCTGAAGCTCGGAGCGCAGGCGCTCGCAGTGGCAGCGGTCGGAGTGCTCGCCAGCATGCTCGTGTGGCATCTGACGCACCAGACGCCGCCACCGAAGGTCGGTGCGCACGCGCCGGCGTTCTCGCTGCCTCGCCTCGACGGCAACGGCAGCGTCTCGCTCGCGTCTCTCCGCGGCAAGACCGTCGTGCTCAACTTCTTCGCCTCGTGGTGCGGTCCGTGCAAGAGCGAGGCGCCGAAGCTCGAGTCGTTCTGGCGGCGCTATCGGTCCGATGGCGTCGTCGTGCTCGGAGTCGACAGCGGTGACACGAGAAGCTCGGCGCGTAGCTTCCTGAGCGCGCACGGTGTGACGTATCCGATCGTCTTCGATCCAGGTGAGAAGCTTGCGTACGGGCCGTACGCATTGCCAGGGCTACCGGTCACGTACGTCCTCAACCACCAGGGGCGAATCGTCGGTACGCCGGTGCTCGGAGCGGTCAGCGACGAGGCCTACGAAGGCCAGTTCACGCGCGAGCTGAAGGCAGCGATGAAGGCATGACCCGCCGCCTGAAGGCGACTGCGCAGCTCCTCGCGCTCGGTCTCGTGGCGGGCTTGCTCGCGCTGTTGGTCTGGCAGCTCGGGCATCAGGCGCACGCGCCGAGCGTCGGTGCGGTCGCGCCTGCGTTCACCCTCAACCGACTCGACCGGCCGGGCAAGGTCTCGCTGGCTGCCTACCGGGGAAAGCCGGTCGTGTTGAACTTCTGGGCGTCCTGGTGCGAGCCGTGCAAGAGCGAGGCTCCCGTGCTCCAGCGCGACTGGACGAGCTACCGCAACCGCGGTGTCGTCTTCCTCGGCGTCGACTACCACGACCTCGCCTCCGACGCGCGGAAGTTCGTGACTGCCCACGCGCTCACGTTCACGATGCTCAAAGATGGGTCCGGGAAAGTGACCGGGGCGTACGGGATCTCGCAGGTGCCCGAGACGTACGTCCTCAACCGGCAGGGGCGCGTCGTCGCGCACCTGGCCGGCCCGATCACCGATCCCGGCTTCTCGGACAAGTTCCGGAGTGCGATCGCGAAGGCGGTCGCGTGATCCTGCGCTTCCTCGCGGTCATGGCAGCGGCGCTCGCACTTGCCGGCCCGGCGGCTGCGTGCGCGCACCCACGCACGTCGCTCTCGTACCTCCAGGGCCAGGTGATGTGCCCGACGTGCCACACGACGCTCGACATGTCCGACTCGCAGGCGGCGCAGCAGATCGACGTGTTCATCTCGAAGAAGATCGACGCGTGCTGGAGCGCGCGGCGGATCAAGTCGGCGCTCGTCGCGAACTACGGCCAGGAGATCCTCGCGGCTCCGTCGCACAAGGGATTCGACCTGCTCGCGTGGTGGCTGCCCGTCGCGGGCGTGCTGGGCGGCGCGCTCGTGCTCGCGTTCGGCGTCTGGCGCTGGAGCCGGCGAAGCGAGCCCGAGGAGCCGGCCGAGCCTGCGGGCCCCGGGCTCGACGAGGAGACCGAACGCCGCCTCGACGACCTGCTGGCACGCTTCGACTGATGGGCGGGCGCCTCGGCATCTCGTTCGCCGCCGGCTTCGTCTCGGTCGTCCTGCCGTGCGTCCTGCCACTCGTCCCGGGCTACCTCGCGGCACTCTCGAGCGTCGACGCCGGCCAGCTCGGGCAACGGGGGACGACCCGGCGCGTCGTTGTCTCGAGCCTGCCGTTCATCCTCGGGTTCACGGTCGTCTTCGTCGTTCTCGGTGCGGGGGCGGCGGCGATCGGAAGCGTCCTGTCCGGGACGGCTCGGACGGAAGTGGCCGGCTTCATCCTCGTCGTGCTGGGCCTCGCGTTCGTCGGCCTGCTGCCCGTGCCCGAGCGCGTGATTGCACCCGGGCTCTTGGCCGGGGCGCGCCGGCGTGGATCGGGCGCTCTCCTGGGCGGGGCGTTCGCGGTCTGCGCTGCGCCGTGCATCGGGAGCGTCCTCGGCGCCGTGCTCGTGCTCGCGAGCACGAGCGGGACGGTGCTGAAGGGGACCGTGCTGCTCGCCGCGTACGCGCTCGGCCTGGGGGCCGCGTTCGTCGTCGCCGGCCTTGCGTTCGCCCGGGCGATGGGAGCCTTCCGCTGGCTTCGCGACCGCTACATGCTGATCCAGATCGGGAGCGGGATCGTGCTCGTCGTGCTCGGTCTCCTACTCTTCTTCCACCGCGAGTGGTGGCTCCAGGTCGCCGTGAACCGAGCGCTGATCGACCTCGGCCTGGCGAGCCCCTGACCACCACCCGCACCGAACGGCCCTGTCTGACCTAGTAACAGACTGTTACTAGGTGCTCCGCCACGCCTGAAGCAGTGCGGGCGGACTCGGCCGCTTTGGCCACCGTCCGAGCAAGTAACAGACTGTTACAAGGTGAGCTGCGGCGGGTCCAGCTCGAGCGATCCCGCGGTGACGCGGGCCCGAGCTGCGTCGACTTGCGCAAGCACGCCATCGATATCGACGCCACGATGCTCGGGAGCGAACGGCGCCAGGCGGCGCGCGGCCTTCTCCAGTTGACGCGCGGTCGCGACGGGCCTGCCCCGGCCGGCCTGGTACCACGCGACCGCCACATGGACGAGCCCCTGGAAGAAATCCCGCTCCTCGTCCGACGCCGCCCGCCAGGCTTCTTCGAGCTCCTCGTGCGCCTCGAAATAGCGCTCCGCGCGAATCTCCTCGAGCCCCCTCTTGAATGCAGCCTCCATCGCGTTCTAACCTTCCCACGTGGCGACGATCCTGCTGTGTGGGGTCGAGTTGTTCATGCGGGGGAAGCTCGACGCGCTCCTGCCCGGCCACCGTCTCATCACAGCCGACCACACGGAGGATCCGGAGCTCGTGCTCGCGGACGTGTCGCGGATCGACGCCGAGGAGGTCGCGGACACGTACCCGGACATCCCAATCGTCGGTTTCACGAACCACACCGACACCGCCGGCCTTCGTGCCGCGCATGCCGCGGGCTTCGACCAGGTGCTCGCGAAGTCGGCGCTCGCGGAGCGGCTCGGAGAGGTTGTCGAGGAGCTTGCAGGATCTCCTGAGGAGTGACGGTTCGCCGTGCGCCCGCGAGCCACAGCTATCTACAGTAGGACGCCGTGACGTACATCATCGCCGAGCCCTGCATCGACATCAAAGACCTGTCCTGCGTGGACGTCTGCCCGGTCGACTGCATCCATCAGGCGGATCGGATCCTCGTCATCGATCCGGAGGAATGCATCGACTGCGGCGCCTGCGAGCCGGAGTGCCCGGTCGAAGCGATTTTCCCCGAGGACGCGCTGCCGGACAAGTGGAACGCGTTCGTCGAGATCAACTACGCGTACGACAAGGGGATGGACGTCGTCAACCAGCTCACGCAGAAGTACGCAGACGAGCACAACGTCCAGAACGAGCCGATCGACTAACTGCGGCGTTTCGGGGGAACACAGCCTGTCGTGAACCCGAAGACACTCGATCACGTCGCTTACTGGCTCGCCGACCGTGACGCGGTCGCGGACTTCGTCGTCGCTCATCTCGGGATGCACGTGATCGACCGGACCGATGCGTTCACGCTCGTCGGCGCCGATGCTCGGCGCGGGAAGCTGACGCTCTTCGCCGCCGACGGGCCACGGGAGCGCGGTGCGCTCGAGCATGTCGCCTTGCGCGTGAGCGACCTCGAGCGCGCGCTGGCGGAGATACCGGCCGATCTCGAGGTCGAGCGCCGACGCGAGGGGGAGGCGTACTTCGAGCTCGGCGAAGGCGTTGCGCTCGGCCTCGTCGAGGCACACACCAACCTCGACTACGACCTGGATCACGTTGCGCTGCGCTCGGCGGATCCACAGGCGACGGCGTCGGAGTACGGCTCCCTCGGCTTCGGCGCCGCCGCGGCCGGACGATCGAACTGCCCGCGGGTCGAGGTCGGAGGCGCCTGGATCGAGTTCCAGACCGGTGAGCCCGGAGCGCCCGCCAAGCCGCTGCTCAACCATCTCGCCGTGCTCGTGGACTCGGCCGACGAGCACGCGGCCGCGGCGCGCGACCTCGGCGTCGAGATCGACGACGTCGTCGACGCTCCGAACACGCTCGCGGTGTTCGTCTGGGGGCCGGAGCGCGTGCGGATCGAGTACGTCGAGCACAAGCCGACGTTCTCGCTGACCTGAGTTGCGCGTCACCGTCGCCGGCGCGGGGATGGCGGGCCTCGTCGCCTCCGCTCGACTCCGCGAGCTCGGACACGAGCCGTGCGTCCTCGAGAAGGGAACGCGCGCCGGGGGCTCGTTGCTCCTCTCCTCGTGCGTCGTCTGGCGCCATCTGGAGTGGGAGAGCTTCCGAGCGGAGTGTCCCGGCGGCGACGAGCGCTTGCAGCGGCTGATCTGGGAGCGGCTCGGCGACGACCTCGGCTGGCTCGAGTCGCTGGGCGCCGAGCCGGTGTGGCGCGACACCGAGAACCCGCTCACGACCGGCCGCCGCTACGACCCGCGCGCACTGACGCGTCTGCTCGCCGCGGCGGCCGGAGACGTCGAGCTCGAGACGCCTTTGCAGGACGACGCGGAAACACCGCTCCTCCTCGCAACCGGCGGCTTCCCGGGGCGTCTCGCCCGCGAGCGCGGGCTGTTCCTGCGGGCGAACCCGTGGAGCGAGGGCGACGGTCTCGACTTCGCCCTTGCCCGCGGAGCCGCGACCACGTCGGGCACGGGTGAGTTCTACGGCCGGGTCATGCCGGCACCGCCGGCCGAGGTGCGCGAGCAGGACTTCGTCCCGCTGGCGCAGCTCTACGGCCGCGACGCACGCGTCTTCACCGACGACTGGCGCGAGATCACGCCGCCGCAGGTCGCGTGGCACGAGAACGACCTGGCGCAGCTCGTCGGTCCACGCGCCTGGTACGTCGTCGGCGAGACGAACGAGCGGATCGAGGCCGCGCGTGCCGCCGGCGGAACCGTCGTGCAACGAGACGAAGGGCTCGCCGTCCACGTCGCGGCCGCTGTGACGCACACGATCGGCGGCCTCCAGGTGGACACCCAGGCTCGCGTAATCGGCGCCGAGGGCCTCTGGGCCGCTGGCGTCGACGTCGGCGGAGTCGCGAACGGCGGCTACGCGAGCGGCCTGGCGCAGGCGCTCGTGCTCGGCCTGGCGGCAGCGGAGTCGATAGCCGCCGGCTAGCCGCCGAGGTAGGCGCACATCCGGCGGTCGCCGGGGAGTGGGGAGGGGCCGAGCTTGGTCACGCGCAGCTGCTGGCCCTCGACCTCGACCTGGGCGCCGATCGCGGGCGGCTCGCCGTCCTGTTCGACCAGCTCGTAGCCGGACGTTTTCCACACGAAGAGAAGATGCTGGTGTGCGCCGTCTCCGTCCACGAGCGGAAGACTAGTCGTCGCCGGTCGGCTGGCCGCGCAGCTCCAGGCTCATCGTCGTCCCGCCGACTTCGTGGTCGAGCGTGAGCGTCGCGCCGAGCGTGCGCGCCCGCTCGCTCATCACCTCGAGCGCCCGCCGACGGCGCTCGGTCGGCGCGTCGTCCGTGATCACGAGCCTGAGCGTCCCGGGAGCGTCGGTGGTGGCCGAGACGTCGAAACGAGAGGGAGGACCGCGCCGGATCGCCTCTTCGAGCGCCTCACGCACGATCTGGTACAGCGCCGCCTGCGTCCGCTCGCCGAGCGCGTCGATCAACGCAACGTCGAGGGACACCTCGATCCGGTGCTCCCGGCTGCGGGACTGCGCGAGGGCGTCGATCGCCGCGCCGAAGCCGTGGTCTCGCAGCGCAACCGGCTCGAGGTTGAACGAGAGGTCGCGGAGCTCGCCGACCGTCGTCCGGGTGCGGCTGAGCGCGCGGTCGAGGATCTCGCGCGCCTGCTCGTGCTCGCCGCGGCCGATCAGGTCGAGCGAGGCGTCGAGCATGAGCGCGACTCCGGCGAGCGACTGCACCGGGCCGTCGTGGAGGAAGAGTGCGATCCGCCGGCGTTCGTCTTGCTCTGCGGCGAGAACCTGTTCGGAAAGGTCGTCGACGGACGGGCTTTCGGTGCTAGTCGATGATGGCTTCACGGAGTGCAATCGCGACCGCGTGCGTGCGCGTGTCGGCTTCGAGCTTGGCGAGGATGTGCCGGACGTGGCTCTTCACGGTCTCCTGGCTGATGAAGAGTTGGGTGGCGACGTCGGCGTTGGACATGCCGTCGGCGAGGAGCTGCAGGATCTCGCGCTCCCGCGTGGTGAGCATGTCGTCCTTGTCGCGGCCGGTCAGGAAGGCCGGCATGAGCGCGGGGTCGACGTAACCTTCGCCGCCGGCGACCTTCTCGATCGCGCGCAGGAGCGTCTCGTGCGGCGCTTCCTTCAGGACGTATCCCTTGGCCCCAGACTCGAGGCCGCGGCTGAGCAGGCTGCGCTCGCTGTACGCCGTGAAGATCAGCACCGCGGCGTCGGGCGCCTTCTCCATCAGCTCCTTCGTCGCCTCGAGCCCGTCCATGCCGGGCATGCGGACGTCCATGATCACGACCTGCGGTCGCCGCCGCGCCGCGAGAGCGATGGCCGACTCCCCGTCGGCCGCCTCACCGATCACGCGGATGTGCGGGGCCCGGCTGAGCGACAGGCGCAGGCCCTCGCGCACGACCTCGTGGTCGTCGACGATCAGACAGGTGATCTCGGTGGCAGCCAACGGCCGGGTGATCATAGTTCGGCGGCGAGCTTTCACATAGCCGCTATTTGCAGCTGCTCCGCTATCGCGGGCGGCTCGAGGCGCACGCGACGCCGGTCGCGGACGCCGTGAGTGCGGGCCAGGGAGCGGACTTGCTCCCGCACGGGATGCGTTTCTTTGCGCGCCAAATAGGCACCGCGGCGGTAGAGCCGCTCGTATCTGGGGAGCAGCTCAGGCCAGTCGCGCTCGAGTGCAGCCAGGAAGTGCTCGCGTGTTCCGGGGCGGAGGTGGAGGAGGTTCGCCCAGATCCCGGTTGCGCCCGCGGCGCGGGCCTCGCGGACGACTTCGGCGAGCAGCTCGCGCCGGTCGCTCAGCCCGGGGAGGATCGGCGCCATCCCGACTCGAGCGTCGATTCCCGCCTCGACGAGCCGCGACAGGGCACGCAACCGCTGGCGCGGCGGCGCGGTCCCCGGCTCGGTCCGCTGCCAGATCTCGTGGTCAAGGGTCGGGACCGAGAACGTGACCGAGACGTCGGCGCGCCGGGCGGCCTCGACGAGCACGTCGACGTCGCGCACGATCAGCGGCCCGCGCGTGATGATCGCGAACGGGCTCGCAGCCTCGGCGAATGCCCCGATGCACGCGCGCGTGAGCCGGTAGCGCCCTTCCGCCGGCTGGTACGGGTCGGTCGCCGCGCCGATCGCGACCGGCTCCCGATCCCAGGAAGGCCGCGTGAGCTCTCGCCGCAGCACGTCCGCGACGTTCGTCTTGACGCGGATGCTCGCGCCGTAGCGGTCGTCCCACGGCCGGTCGGCGCGCGCCTCGAAGGCGCGGACGTAACAGAACGTGCAGCGGTGGACGCAACCCATGTACGGGTTGAGCGACCAGGCGAACGGCATTCCGCGGACGCGGTTGAGGGCGTTGCGGCACGGTTCCTCGCGGTACTCGGCTCGCATCCCGCGAGGATACACGAACACATGTTCGTATTGGCTGAAGCGACCGAGCCCGTCCCTATACTCCGGCCGGAGAGTTGGACGAGAACCCTCCTAGTACCCGCGCCCTCTTGGTGAGGGCGTGACACTTCTCTTCGAGCTGATCGGGGTCGCGGTCCTGATCCTGCTCAACGCGTTCTTCGTGGCGGCGGAGTACGGCCTCGTCACGGCGCGTCGCACGAGGATCATCGAGCTCCAGCACCAGGGGAACCGCCGCGCCCGCGACGTCCTGCGGATCACGGGAGATCCGGGCCGCTTCATCGCCGCGATGCAGCTCGGCGTCACGCTCACCTCCCTGGGCATCGGCGCTCTCGGCGAGGAGACGCTGTCGCGCGAGTTCAAGCACTGGATGGCGGCGATCCTCGCGATCCTCATCGCGTACGCGATCCTGAGCTTCTTCCACGTCGTCCTCGGAGAGCTCGTGCCGAAGGGCGCTGCGCTGGGCCACGCGGAGGGGACGGCGCTCTGGGTCTCGATCCCCGTGCGCGCGTTTCTCACAGTCTTCCGCCCCGCGATCTGGTTCCTGCAGAAGGCGAGCGACGCGATCCTCCACTCGTTCGGGCTCGAGCCGCCGGGCGCCGAGCGCGAGGTGCATTCCGAGGCCGAGCTGCGCATGCTCGTCTCCCGCTCGACCCAGCAAGGGCAGATCGAGGAGGGCGAGCGCGAGATGATCGACAAGGTCTTCGTCTTCGGGGACAAGGACGTCGCCGACGTGATGGTGGCGAAGCCCGACGTCGCCGCGATCTCGATCGACCAGCCGCCCGAGGAGGTGCTCGCGGTGGTGCTCGACTCGCCGTACACACGCTACCCGGTCTACCGCGAGTCGCTCGACGACATCGCGGGCGTGCTCCACGTCCGCGACCTCTTCAGCGGGATCCACGACCGTGGGCTCGCGGAGGTCGACCTCGAGGGTCTCTTGAGGCCGGCGTACGTCGTCCCCGAGACGAAGGATCTCGCCTCGCTCCTGCAGGAGTTCCGGCGCACGAACAACCATTTCGCGGTCGTGGTGGACGAGTACGGCGCGATGGTCGGGATCGCGACGCTCGAAGACCTGCTCGAGGAGATCGTCGGCGAGATCGAGGACGAGTTCGACGTGCCCGAGGAGCCGGTCGAGCAGATCGGCGAGGACTCGTACCGCGTCGACGGGATGTTCTCGATCGACGAGTTCAACGGGCGTTTCGGCACCGAGCTCCCCGACGAGAACTTCCACACGGTCGCCGGCTTCGTCTTCGGCCAGCTGGGCCGCGCGCCGGAGCCGGGCGACGACGTCTCCTACGACGGCATGCGGTTCGACGTGCTCGAGGTGGAGGGCAACCGCATCGAGCGCATCGCGGTCACGTTCGAGCAGCGCCCCGAGCCCCGCCGCGACGAGGTCGCGGACTATGTCGACGAGGACGAGGTCGAGTAGCGGCGGGGCCGGCCGACTCGACGAGCTCGACGAGAGCGGTGAGGGCTTGCTTGAGGCGCGCGGCCGGTCCGGCGCCGAGAAGCTCGACGACCTGCTGCTCGATGTCCGCGAGCACCGAGTCCACAACCGACTCGAATTCGCGCGCCCGCTTCGTGAGGAAGAGGCGTGCAGCGCGCGCGTCGTCCGGGTCGGGCCGGCGTGCGACGAGGCCGTCGCGTTCCAGGAGACGTGCCATCGTCGTCACGGTCTGCTTGCTCAAACGTGCGCGGCGTGCAAGCTCGCCGAGTCGGAGGCCGTCTTCCTCGAAGAGCGGGACGAGCAGGGCGCCGTACGACGCACGCACCTCGGCGAAGCCCGCGTCAGCGAAGCGATGTTCGAGGACCTCGTTCCAGCGTCTGCTCGCGAGCGCGAGCAGGTAGCCGGTATCGGTGCGGTCAGCTGCCATCTGCGCGTTCGCGCTCGGCGGCGTCGACGAGGTTCTGCAGGGCTTGGACCGCGAGCGGCGGCCTCCAGATCGGACGCCCGGCGCTGACGTTGATCGCGTGCATGAGCTCCCAGGGATCGCCACCGCGTAGATCGCCCAGGGCACGGACGCCGATCGATTCGAGCCGGAGGAGAACGCGTTGCCCGCAGCGGGGTACCGCCAGCATCTTCGCCCGCTCGGCCTGAGGGATCATCCGAGGGAGCTCAGCTCGGCCTTCGAGAAGCGCGCCCGGATGTTCTCGAACTCCCGCTCGAGCGACCGATGCTGCGCTTCGAACAGCTCGTCGGCGGTCTCGGGCGCCTTGAACATCGTGAACGTGTACGCGCACTTGTCGGGAGCAAGCTCGACGACGCGGGTGGGGAAGATCGCCATCTGCGTCTCGTCGGGGCCGGCAAACATGTCGATCACGCCCGTGGCGGGGTTGGCGTCGATCCGAAAGTAGAGCTCGCCGAGGCCGTTGACGACCTTCGGCTTCCCGTTCTCGTACTTGAGCTTCCGCGCGAAGTCGGTCGCCCAGCTCGGGAGATTCTCCACGCGGGAGAGGAAGCCGAAGACGTCGGCACTCGGCGCGTCGAGGACGGCGGTAACGGTGCGGCTGATCACAGCGAACCTCCTTAGTCTTATTTCGTACTAAATACTACGATATCAGACTAAATCGCCGGAATCGAGCCGCGTCAGCCGAGCTTGAGCGGCTCGATCGAGCCGTCGTCGATCGTCCAGGCCGCGAGCTCGTCGCGCGCGACCGAGTAGATGAGGTACGGCCGGCCCTGCCAGAGGCCGACGTTCTCCACGTCCGTGCGCGAGGGGCGCGGCGGCGCGGAGACGTGCGAGTGGACGACTGCCAGCTGGTACCCCTCGTCCTCGAGGAACCAGAGCTCCGGGGCGACCTCGAGCTCGAAGCGATAGGGCGACTCGGCACCGTTGCGGCCCGGCTCGTAGCGGTCGGCGACGCGGTCGCGCAGGACGAGCAGCCCGCAGCTCTCGTTCGGCAGCTCCTGGCGCGCGTGCTCGGCGAGCGCCTCGCGCACCGGCGCCGGCACTACCACCACAGCTTGCTCTCGTCGATCTCCTCGCCCTGCCAGAAACCGGCGGAGAGGTACTTCCAGCCGCCGTCGGCGAGGACGCACACAACGACTCCCTCCTCGAGCTCGTCCGCGAGCCGCCGGGCGACATGGAGGACGGCGCCGCCGGAGACTCCGGCGAAGATGCCCTCGCAGTCGAGCAGCGCGCGCACGCCCGCGACCGCCTCGTCGTTCGAGACGAGGATCTTGCGGTCGAGCCTCGAGACGTCGAGGATCGGCGGCACGTAGCCGTCGTCCAGCGAGCGAAGCCCCATCACCGGATCGCCCGGCAGCGGCTCGGCTGCGGCGACCACGATCTCCGGGAAGCTCTCGCGCAGGCGCTCGCCCGCGCCCATGAGCGTGCCGCCGGTGCCGAGGCCCGCGACCAACACGTCGACGCGGTCGAGCGCGGCGGCGATCTCCGCTCCGGTGCCGTGGTGGTGCGCGCGGGGATTCGCCTCGTTCGCGTACTGAAACGGCATGAAGTAGCGCGGCTCCCGCTCGGCGAGCTCGAGGGCGAGGCGGACCGCGCCGTTCGAGCCCTCGGCGCCGGGCGACTCGACGATCGTGGCACCGTAGAGCCGCAGGAGCTGTCGCCGCTCCTCGGTCGCGTTCTCCGGGAGCACGCACGTGAGCCGGTAGCCCTTGAGCTTGGCGACGAGCGCGAGCGAGATGCCGGTGTTGCCGGAGGTCGGCTCGAGCAGCTCGCGGCCCGGCTCGAGCTCGCCCGCCGCCTCAGCGGCCTCGATCATCGCGAGGGCGACGCGATCCTTGATCGAGCCGGTCGGGTTCTGGCCCTCGAGCTTTGCGTACAGCCGCACCGACGGCTTCGGCGCAAGGCGCGAGAGCTCGACGAGCGGGGTGTTGCCTACGAGCTCGAGCAGGGAGCCGGCCGTGCGGACGCTAGAGCCCACCGGCCATGGCGGGGAGGAGGATCACCGTGGAGCCGTGCTCGACCGAGGTGTCGAGCCCGTCGAGCGTGCGGACGTCCTCTCCCTCGACGTAGACGTTCACGAACGGCGCGATCTCGTCGTGCTCCACGAGCTGCGGGCGCAGTGCCGGGAAGCGGTCCATCAGGTCGTCGAGCAGCTCGCGCACGGTGCCGCCCTCGGCGGGAACCTCGCGCGCGCCGCCGACCTCGGTGCGCAGCTGGGGTGGAATCCGGACGCGGCTCATGCGTGCGTCGGCCTTCCGCTGCAGAACTCGACGTAGTCGACGTACTCGGTGATGGTGGGCGAGTCGCCGCAAACGGGGCAGTTCGGGTCGCGGCGGAGCCGGACCTCGCTGAACTCGGTCGCGAGCGCGTCGAAGAGAAGGAGGCGGCCGACGAGCGGCTCGCCGATCCCGAGGCAGAGCTTGAGCGCCTCGCTCGCCTGCAGCGATCCGACGATGCCCGGCAGGACGCCGAGCACGCCGCCCTCGGCGCAGCTCGGGGCGAGCTCCGGAGGCGGCGGCTGCGGGAAGAGGCAGCGATAGCAAGGCCCGTCCCCCGGTCTGAAGACCGTCGCCTGCCCCTCGAAGCGGTAGATCGAGCCGTGCACGAGCGGGATGTCGTGCCAGACCGCCGCGTCGTTGATCAGGTAGCGCGTGGGGAAGTTGTCGGCGCCATCGACGATCACGTCCCAGCCGTCGGCGAGGATCCGCTCGACGTTCTCCGACGTGAGCCGCTCGATGTACGGAACGACCTCGACGTCGGGGTTGAGCTCCTCGAGCGTCCGCTTCGCCGACTCCGCCTTCCACTCGCCGAGCCGTCCCGTCGAGTGCAGCACCTGGCGCTGGAGGTTCGACGCGTCGACGCGGTCGTCGTCGACGATGCCGAGCCGTCCGACGCCGGCCGCTGCGAGGTAGAGCGCCGCCGGCGAGCCGAGCCCGCCCGCGCCGAGCAGCAGCACGCGCGAGTCGAGCAGCCTGAGCTGTCCTGCCTCGCCGACCTCGGGAATGAGGGTGTGCCGGCTGTAGCGCTGGCGCTTCTCGCCGTCGAGCGTGCGCGGCAGCTCGGTCGGGAAGCCGCTGCGCTTCCAGTCGGTGTAGCCGCCGGCGAGCGAGGAGACGTTCTCGTAGCCGAGCTCCTCGAGCGATTTCGTGGCGAAGGCCGAGCGGTTGCCGGCGGCGCAGTAGACGAGGATCGGCTGCGCGCGATCGGGAGCCGCCTGTTCGATGCGCGACTCGAGGTTGCCGCGGGGGATGTGGAGCGCGCCCGGGATGCGTCCCTCGGTCCACTCGTCGAGCTCGCGCACGTCGAGCAGGAGCGGACGGTCGTCGGCGGCGAGCACGTCGCGCGCCTGCGTGACGTCGAGCTCGTCGATCTCCGACTTGACCTGCTGCAGAAGTTCGCGGTAGTTCGGCATCGCTTTCGGAAATGTAGCGACCCCGTTCACGGCTACGCTCGAATTCGTGGCCACAGCAGCACGCCCGCCGGCGGCGGCTCGGAGCCGGCGCGTCGTCCTCGTCGTCGTGCTGGCCGCGCTCGCGGCCGCGGGAGCCGTGATCGGGGTGACGCTGCTGCAGACTCGCGGCGAGACGACGACCGTCAAGGGTGCGGTGGTGACGCCGCAACCGGGGTATCCGCCGCTGAGACTCGATTTCGGCGTCGACGCGAGTGCTGAGGCGCAGGCCCTCGCGCGCGCGCAACAGCTCTACAACGGCAAGCACGTCGCGCAGGCGGCGGCGATCTTCCGCCGGTACCAGTCGCCGGAGGCACGCATCGGTTCGGCCTTCGCAGCGTGGAACCAGGGCGGGCTCGCGACCGTCGAACAGCTCGCGAAGTCATATCCGTCGAGCGGCGTCGTGCTGCTCCATCTCGGTTTCGCCGAGTTCTGGGCGGGTCACAACGCGGACGCTGTTGGCACTTGGGAGAAGACGGCGAGGGTTGCTGCCGACTCGCCGTACGGCGTCAAGGCGGAGGATCTCCTGCACCCGACCCTGAAGCTCCCGGGGCTGCCGTACCTACTCCTCGACGTCCAGCCTCCGCGCGCGATCCAGAAGCTGCCGGCGGCCGCGGAGCTCGCAGCCCTCGCAAAGGGCGCCGCGAAGCCGTCGGCGCGAGCGAAGCTCCTCTATGGGCTCGCGCTGTGGACCAACCTCCAGCGGCCGATCTCCGCCGAGCGTCAGTTCGCGGCAGCCGCGAAGTTGTCGCCTCACGACCCGGCAGCGCGAACCGCCGCGGCCGTCGGCGCCTTTACGAAGGCCGATCCGGCGAAGGCGTTCGGCCGCCTCGGTCCGCTGACGGGCGTCTTCCCGAGGTCGTCTGTCGTGCGCCTCGAACTCGGTCTGCTGCTGCTCTGGAACGGCGACCCCAAGAAGGCGCTGCCACAGCTCAGGCTCGCGGCCGCCGACCAGCCGGGCTCTTCTTACTCGCAAGACGCGAAAGCATTGCTTGCGCATCTGCCTGGCACTAGGTCTAAGTAAAGGAAATATGAGCCGAACGGCCTATGGCGGTTGTAGCTCCGCGCATGGCATCCTCCGGCATCGCGAGGGAGGGGGACATGGCCGCGACAGCCGCAGTTTCTGAGGGGACGTCGACAACAGACGTTCTCGAGACGTACGAAGCACGGACCATGCTCGAGGCCGCACAGGCCGCCGGGCGCATCAGCGCAGAGGAGATCGCACTTTCGCTCGACGAGCTCGACCTCGAGCCCGCCCAGCTCGAGGACGTATACCGCGCTCTCGAGGAGCTGCAGGTCGAGATCGTCGACGGTGAGCCGGCCGAACCAGAGGCGAAGCCGGAGCCGGCGCGGCTCGACGAGACCGCGCGCGAAGTCTCGACCGATGCGCTGCAGCTGTTCCTGAAGGACATCGGCAAGGTCGAGCTCCTGACCGCGGCGGAGGAGGTCGAGCTCGCGAAGCGGATCGAGCGCGGCGACCATCGCGCGAAGCAGGAGATGGTGGAGGCGAACCTCCGGCTCGTCGTCTCGATCGCAAAGCGCTACCGCAACCAGGGCCTCCCGTTCCTCGACCTGATCCAGGAGGGGACGATCGGCCTCGTGCGCGCCGCCGAGAAGTTCGACTGGCGCAAGGGCTACAAGTTCTCGACCTACGCGACTTGGTGGATCCGGCAGGCGGTCGCCCGCGCACTCGCGGACAAGGGCCGCACGATCCGGATGCCCGTCCACGTGGTCGAGAAGCTGAACAAGATCGTTCGCTCGGAGCGCAAGCTGCGCGGTGAGCTCTGCCGCGAGCCCTCCCCGATCGAGATCGCGACCGACGTCGACCTCCCGCTCGACGAGGTCGAGCAGATCCTCCGCACCTCGCAGGCGCCCGTCTCGCTCGAGAAGCCGGTGGGCGACGAGGAGGAGTCGGAGTTCGGCCACTTCCTCACCGACGAGAACGCCCCGCTGCCCGACGAGGCCGCCGACACGACGCTGCGCCAGGAGTTGCTGCGCAACATTCTCGGCACGCTGTCGCACCGGGAACGGCGCGTGCTCGAGCTGCGCTACGGGCTCGACGGCGAGCAGCCGCGGACGCTCGACGAGGTCGGCCGCGCGTTCAACGTGACGCGCGAGCGGATCCGCCAGATCGAGAACCAGAGCCTGAAGAAGCTGCGCGCGCTCGCGGTGACGGACTCGCTCAGAGACGTCGCGTAGATCCGGCGTAGACTCGCCCGATGCGCAGGGACCTCGGCCCGGCCGAGCTCGGCGACCTGCTTGGCTTGCCGCTCGTCGCCGTCATGGCCACGTACCGCGCCGACGGGAGCGTCCTCCTCTCGCCGGTCTGGCATCGCTGGCATGACAACGGCTTCGACGTGGCCATCGGCCCGAACGACGTCAAGCTCCGGCACCTGCGCCGCGATCCGCGGATGAGCGTCCTCGTCTACGACCACGAGCCTCCGTACCGGGGGCTCGAAGCCCGCGGTCAGGCGCGTCTCGCCTTTGACGGGGCGACGGAGGCAATCGCCTCGATGGCGGTTCGCTATCTCGGCCCCGACGACGGGCCGGCGTATGCGGAGACCGCCGGAGACGGCAGCGTGCTCGTACGTCTCGAGCCGACGGAGCTACGGGGCTGGGACTTCGCCGACGACTTCGCGTGAGCTCTGCTGCCACGCGTCGCGCAGCTGGGGCCGGTAGAACACGAACAGGATCGCGGCGACGAGGAGAAGCAAGGCTTCGTCGAACGGCCCCGGCACCGGGAGCAGCCCGACGGCGGCAAGCCAGCGAAGCGGTCGCGGGATGTCGCCGTGCTGCGCGACGATCTTCACCGCGCGGACTGTCCGCTTCAAGAAGGCGCCGATGGCCGAAGGTTACGAGAGGAAGCTGTCGAGCGAGCGTGCGATCCCGGCCGCGTCGAGCCCGTGCGCGGCCCGGTGCTCCGGCCCGGTTCCGTAGCGGCGGAGCTCGGCATTCGGGACGCCGAGCGCGAGCAGCCGGTGAGGGCGGTCCTGGAGCGCGACGGCTACTTCCGCCGACGAGGTGCCGGCGAGATACGGCTCGGCGAGGACGACGTCGCTCCCGCTCCCGAGCGCGTCGCGCAGCTCGCCGTGCGGGAACGGGCGCACCGTCGCCAGGTACGCGACGGTTGCGTCGCGCTCGACGGTCGCCTCGAGCACCGGGCCGAGCGTGGGGCCGACGGCAAGGACGAGCGCCGAGCCGGGCGAGCCGCGTCGCAAAACAGTGAAGCCGCCGCCGTCGACGCGGGCGTGGTTCGTCTCCTCACTGAGCCGGATGTAGACGCGGCCGTCGTCGGCGAGCGCGTGCCGGAGGAGCACGTCGACCTCGTCGACATGTCCCGGCACGTGGATCGTCCAGCCGGGAAGTGCCGCAACGAGCGCGACATCCTCGGGCGCCTGGTGCGTGCGCCCCTCGCGCGCGGCGTCGTAGGACGCGCCGATGCTGACGAGCACGGCGCCGAGGTCGTTGTGGCCGAGGTCGAGCTTGAGCATCTCGTACGGCCGCTCGACGAGGAACGGCGTGTAGGAGTGTGCGACGGGTCGGTAGCCCTCGGCCGCGAGCCCGGCGGCGACGCCGATCATCAGCTGCTCGCGGATGCCGACGTCGAAGTGGCGCGGGTGCTCGCCCACCGAGTCGGTGCCGATTTGGGCCGTGACGACCGCGACTCGCTCGTCCTCGTCGAGTGCCTCGCGCGCGATCTCGTAGAAGCGCTGCCGCATCGACGTCATCTCGGCTCCACCTCGGCGACGATTACCCGCGGCCGCGTTCCGTCGGCGTCGGGCGCGAGTGCCGCGGCGAGCTGCTCGTGGTCGCGTCCGTCGACCCGTCTCGCGACCCAGCCCTCGAGCATGAGGCGGCGCTCGACCCCTTCCTGCCAGCCGTGCGAGGAGGAGTCGTTGTCGATCACGATCGCCGTCAGCGACGCGAGGCCGATCCGCCCGGCGTACTGCACTGCCTCCCAGTTCGAGCCCTCCTCGAGCTCGGCGTCTCCTACGAGGCAGTACACGCGGCGGCCTGTCAGGGCGCGTCCCGTCGCCACCGCGAGCCCGTGGCCGAGCGAGCCGCTCGAGAACTCGACGCCCGGCACGAGGACGCGGTCGGGATGGTGTCCGAGCGGCGACTCGAAGTCGCCGAACCCGTCGAGCAGCTCCGTCGGGATCAGTCCTTTCGCGGCGAGCACTGCGTAATACGCGGTGGGGCCGTGACCCTTGGAGAGGACGAAGCGATCCTCCTCGCCGAGGACGCGGTCGTAGAGAACCCACAGCACGTCGAGGGTCGAGAACGAGCTCCGATCGTGCTTCTCGTCGCCGGTCAGCCGTGTGATCAGCGCCGGCAAAGCGTCGTAGCCGGGTGTCGTCGTTATTGCCATGACTACACCGTAGAACCTCAACTATGGTTTAAGTCAAATGGCAAGAGAACTCACCATCGGCGAGCTCTCGACGCGCAGCGGCGTCTCGCAGTCGGCGCTTCGCTTCTACGAGCGCGAAGGCCTCGTCTCGGCGTGGCGCACCGACGGCAACCAGAGGCGGTACGCGTCCGTGACTCTGCGCCGCGTCGCGCTCGTGCAGGCCGGCAAGGCGGCGGGCATCCCGCTCGAGCGGATCCGGGACGCGCTCGACAAGCTGCCGGCCGGCAAGACACCGACGAAGCGCGACTGGGAGCGGCTCTCGCGCAGCTGGGCGCGCGAGCTCGACGAGCGCATCGCGACGCTCGAGTCCGTGCGCGACCGGTTGACGACGTGCATCGGCTGCGGCTGCCTCTCGCTGCGCACGTGCGCGCTGCTCAATCCCGAGGACGAAGCGGGTTCGCTCGGCGGAGGCGCGCACTATCTCCGTAGAGTCTCTCCTCGTGGATGAGGCCTGGCGCGCCGAGCTGGCGGAGCTGATTGCGATCCCGAGCGTGAGCGCCGACCCGGCCCACCGGGAGGACGTGAAGCGCGCGGGGGAGTGGGTCTGCGAGTTCATCCGCCGGATCGGTGGCACCGCCGAGCTGACCCCGTTCGGTGAGAAGGAGCTCGCACTGGGCGAGATCCCCGCTTCGAACGGCGGCGGCAACGCGCCGACCGTCCTCGTCTACAACCACTTCGACGTGCAGCCGCCCGCGCCGCTCGAGCTCTGGGAGTCCGATCCGTTCGAGCTCGACATCCGCGGCGAGTGGGCGTACGCGCGTGGCGTCGCGGACGACAAGGGCCAGCTCTGGCTCGTCCTCAAGGCGGCCCAGCGGCTCGCCGAGGCGGGCGCGCTGCCCGTCAACCTCCGCTTTGCATGCGACGGCGAGGAGGAGATCGGCGGCCACACGATCGCCGACTGGGTCGGGCAGGACGAGCGCGGTGCAGACGCGGCCGTGATCTTCGACGGCGGGATGCTGCGGCGCGGCGTGCCGACGATCGAGCTCGCGACCCGCGGCCTTGTCGGGCTCGACGTCAAGGTACGGACGGGCGAGCGCGACCTCCACTCCGGGATGTACGGCGGCGCTGCGCTGAACGCGATCCACGTCCTGATGGGCTGCCTCCAGGCCGTGCTTGCAGGCCCGAACGGACTGCTGCCGGAGCCGCTGCGTCAGGGCATCGCCGCGCCGACGGCGGAGGAGCTCGAGGCATGGTCGACGTTGCCCCCGGGCGCCGAATCGCTTTCGGATGCCGGTGCGCAGCCGCTCGACCCGAAGGCCGCCGAGGAGTTCTACCTCCGCACCTGGGCGGAGCCGTCGGCCGACGTGAACGGGATCGTGGGCGGCAAGCCCGGCATCCGCAACACGACGCTCAGCATCGCTGCCTCGGCCGAGTTCTCGATCCGCCTCGCTCCCGGCCAGGACGTCGAGACGATCGGTGCCGCCGCAGAGCGGCTCCTACGTGAGGCGGCTCCGGCCGGGGCGGAGCTCGAGATCAAGTTCGTGGGCGCGAATCCGGGCCTCGTCAGAGGGGACGCGCCTGCCGTTCAGCTTGCGCTCGAAGCGTTCGAGCAGACGCTCGGCGTGCGCCCGCTGCTCACACGGGTGGGCGGCTCGATCCCGCTCATGCCGGCGCTGACCGAGAAGGGCATCGACACGGTCCTCAGCGGCTTCGCGCTGCCGGAGTCGAACGTGCACTCGCCGAACGAGCGCTTCCTCGTCGAGTACTTCGCGGCCGGGATCGACACGGTCGCGGCACTTTTCACCGCGCTCGGCCGCTTGAGCTAGAGCGCGTGCGGGTGCGGGCGCCCGCAGGGGAGCCAGTCGTGCCCGAACTCGCGCATGGCGTCGATGATCGGGAGCAGCGACTGCCCCTTCGCCGTGAGCGAGTACTCGACCCGCGGCGGCGTCTCGGGGTAGCTCTGGCGCTGGAGGATTCCCTCGGCTTCGAGGGCGCGGAGCCGCTCGGCGAGCGTGCGCGGGCTGATCCCCTGGCACGAGCGCTCGAGCTCCGAGAAGCGGCGGGGGCCTTCGGAGAGGTCGTGCACGAGCAGTGCCGTCCACTTCGCGCCGACGATCTCGGCGGTGGCGGCGACCGCGCAGGTGCCTGCGACGTGGACCGGGTTCATCGTCCGGACGGCCATGCGTCAGATTGTACGCCGCGCGTCTAGAGATCGAACGGAGCGGGGCAGGCGTCGATCTTCGGGATCGAGAAGCGCGCGATCGTGCCGAACCCCTCCGCAGGCTTGCACGCTTGCGCGACACCTGCGTCGCAGGCGACCGAAAGAAAGATGAACGCGTCCTCGATCGTGAAGCCGTGCTCGTCGACGAGCAGGCGCGCTGCCTCCTCGGACACGAGCGCGAGTGCCTCGTCGAACTCGTAGGCGGTCGCGTGCGGCAGCCAGCGGTCGGCGAGCTCGGTCACCGGCCACGTCGCCTGCTTGCCCTTGAGGACATCGAAGCGGACGTCGACCTCGCCTGCGATCTCGACGCCGGTGAAACAGATCTCGCCGTCGCCCATCGCGGCGTGCATGTCGCCGACCGCGAACATCCCGCCCGGCTGCCGCACCGGGAAGAAGATGCGCGCGCCCGCGCCGTGCCAGTGGTCGTCGAGGTTGCCGCCGTGGCGCCCGGCGAGCCCGTTCGACAACTCCTCGCCGTCGGTCGCGACGCCGACGACGCCGACCATGGGCATCGCCGGGAACGAGACGCGCTCGTTCATCTTCACCATGCCGTCCCGAACCTCGAACAGTCGGGTGAGCGGCGACTGAACCTGGTCGATCAGCTGGCCGAAGCCGGGGATGAGCGTGGCGACGCCCCACTCGATCGGGCGGACATCGAGGATCTCGACCACGAGCGAGTCGCCCGGCTCGGCTCCCTTGACCGCTACGGGACCGGTCGCGCCGTTGATCCGCGAGAGGTCGATCTCGGTCACGAGGTCGTCCTCGCTCCGGATCTGTCCGGTGAAGCAGTCGTTCGTCTCGAAGGTGACGACGTCGCGGGGCTCGACCTCCAGCACTGGCTGGAGGTCGGGCCCGAACGACCAGATCACCTGGTCACGCGGTAGGAAATGTTTCTGCACGTGCCTCCGGGGTCTCGTTCTCGTCCTCCACATAGACGCGGTCGACGTCCGCGAGCTTGTCGGGCCGCACGAGGACGATGAACGCCGTCACGGCTATACCGAGGACGACCCACGCGATGTCGACCCAGTTGCCGTACTTCTCCGGGTAGACGGGGGGGTATTTCACGAACTGGTAGTAGAGCGGGAAGAAGAAGAGCACGATGCCGCCGACCGGAAGCACCAGGTGGATCAGCGGGTTGAACTGACCTCGCGCCTTGACCCCGTACCAGTACATGCAGCCGGCGCTGACGAGCATGTACACGAGGATCACCGGCGGCACCGCGAGCGTGGCGATCGTGAAGAAGCCGTCGAGCGGGCCCCACTTCCAGCCGAACAGCAGCGCCACCACGAGCGCGAACGCCGACATCCAGATGATCGCGACGTTCGGCGTCTTGAAGCGCTCGTGCACCCGGCCCAGCGGCTTGGGAGCAAGGCCGTTGCGGGCGAGCGAGTAGAAGACCCGCGTCGCCGCGTTCACGGCCGCGTTCGAATTCGCTGCGATCGAGTTGCAGATCGCCAGGAAGACGAGCACCCAGCCGCCGGCCCAGAACGCCTTCCCGAGGCTGCGCCACGGATCGGGATTCGTCGTCGCCTGGTTGACGAAGTTGTCGAAGCCGGCTCCGAAGACCCAGGCGTACGAGCAGAGGACGTAGAAGAGGCCGATCGCGATCGCCGAGCCCACGACGGCGCGTGGCACGGTGCGACGTGGGTTGCGCGCCTCCTCACCGAGCGGCGCCGACGCCTCGAAGCCGATGAAGGCGAGGATCGCGAACACCATCCCCTTGAAGACACCGCTCCAGTCGCCGACCGCGTGGTGCGGGTTGAACGGCTGCAGGTTCAGGTCGCTCACGTTCGAGAACATCATCCAGAGCGCAAGCGCGGCGAAGATCAGGATCTCGAAGGCACCGAGGATCACGCCGGCGGTGGTGGAGAGGCGGATGTCGCGGTAGGTGAGCAGGAAGACGATCACCGTCATCAGCACTACCCAGACCCACCACTGGCCGCTGTAGTGCCAGCCGATCGAGTTCGAGAAGACGTCGCTCATCGCCCAGCCGAACTCGAGGTAGAGGAAGGGCGCCACGAGTGGTTGGAAGAGGATGAAGAGCCACGCCACGAGGAAGCCGGCCCACGGCCCCAGCGTCTTGCCGGCATACGTGTACATGCCGCCGGCGGACGGGAACAGCTTCGCGAGCTGTCCGATCGCAGTCGCGGCGCAGATGCAGGCGATCAGCGCGAGGCCGACCGAGAGCGGCAGCGCCTGCTGCGCCTGCGGCACGGAAATGAAGATCGAGTACGCAACGGCCGCGGCGGGCGCCATGTGCGTGATCGACTGGAACAGAACCTGCGGTAGCCCGATCGAGTGCTCGCGCAAATGCTCGAAGCGGCCGCCGCTGGCGGATGCAGCCTCCATCGTCCCTCCCCTGGTTAGTGACCGGTGCTGCGATCTTCTCGCACTGGGGTCAGTCTGATCAAATGCCGGTGATCAATCCCAGGGCGGCGGGTTGTGCGTCCAGCGGCCGCCGAGCATCGTTGCGACGACCTGTACCTCGCGGAGCTCCTCGGGCTCGCAGGCGAACGGGTCGCGGTCGAGGACGACGAGATCGGCGTAGCGGCCCGGGACGAGGGTTCCGCGCAAGCGCTCGTCGTGAGACAACCAGGCCGGCGCGACACAGACCGCGTGGAGCGCCTGCTCGAGCGTGAGCCGCTGATCCTCGCGCCAGTGGTCGAGGACGGCAGCGACGATGCCTGCCCACGGCTCGAGTTCTTCGACGGGTGCGTCGGAGCCGTTCGCGAGCACGGCGCCGGAGTCGAGGAGGGAGCGGAACGAGTACGTGCCGTCGAGGCGGTCGGCCCAGTAGCGCTTGGCGAGCCCCTCGTCGGACGGCGCGTGCGAGAACTGGACGGACACGGTCACGCCGAGCTCCGCGAAGCGCCCGACGTCCTCCGGCGCGAGGCACTGCGCGTGCTCGATCCGCTGGCGCAGGCCGCGTGGCTGCCACGCCTCCCGCGAACGCTCGAACGCGTCGAGGGCCGCCCGGTTCGCTGCGTCGCCGATCGCGTGCACTCCCACCGGCCAGCCGGCTTCGGCGCCCTCGCGCACGATCTCCTCGAGCTCCTCGCTCGACGTGATCACGACGCCGCTCCCGTCGGAGAGCCACGCCGTCTGCGAGCCGAGCGTCCCGTCCATGAACGTCTTCAGGTAGCCGAGCCGTAGGAGCGGGGACCCCACGCCGCTGCGCAGACCGAGGCTGCGGAGGTGGCTGAGCTGGTCGGCCGGCGTCGACTGCCAGACCCGCAGCGGCAGGCCTCCTTGCTGCTCGAGCCGCTGCCAGAGGCCGATCGCGCCGAGCCAACCGTCCTTGTCGTGCAGCGAGGTGACACCGCGGGCCGACGCGACCCGTACGCCGTCGCGCATGGCGGCGACGTACTCGTCGGCCTCGATGCTCACAAAACGGGCCTTGAAGCGCCACGCTGCCTCTTCGTAGAGGATGCCGGTCGGCTCGCCGCGCTCGTCCCGGACGACGACTCCACCCTCGACCTCGAGGTCGCCTTCCGCGAGCGCGAGCGCCGCCGAGTTGAGCCACAGCGCGTGGTAGTCCTTCGAGATCAGCATCGCCGGCCGCGTAGGCTCGATCTCGTCGAGCGCCTGGCGGGTGGGCGGCCCGTCGGGCCAGTCGGCGTCGCGCCACCCCTGTCCTCGCAGCCAGCTGCCGTCCTTCGGCGCCGCTCGCACGCAGTCGAGGGCCTCGGCGAGCGACTCGCAGCCGTGCAGCCGAACGTCCTGCCGCGCGAGCGCCCACGTGGGGAAGTGGACGTGCGAGTCGGTGAAGCCGGGCAGGACACAACGTCCGCCGAGGTTCACCGTCTCCGGGCTGGGGAGCGATGTCTCGTGCACGCCGACGCCGCCCGCGATCCGCTCGCCGGCGACCCAGAGCGAGTTGACCGTCGGCAGCGACGGGTCGAGCGTGCGGATCGTCCCGTTCTCGAGCAGCACGAGCCGAGCGTAGTCGTCAGGCCGCTTCGAGCCGGGCCTCCGCCCGGCGGCGCCATACCTCGGCAGCGACGACGACGAGCAGCGAGATCGTGATCACGACCACCGCCACCGCGATCACCTGCGGCAGGTTGTGCGGGCTCCGGAACGCCGAGATGAGGTAGATCGGGAACGTCGTCGTCGAGCCATTGACGAACGAGGCGACCGCGTATTCGTCGAACGAGGTCGTGAACGCGATCAGGAAGGCCGATACCACCGCGGGCAGGATCAGCGGAAACGTCACGAAGCGGAACGTCTGCAGTCGGTTGGCAAAAAGGTCGTAGGCCGCCTCCTCGAGGGCGACGTCCACCTGCTGCAGCCTGGGCATGAGGACGAGGATCGTGTACGGCAGCGTGATCACGACGTGTCCGACCACGATCGTGAGAATCCCAAGCGAGATCCCGAGCGTGTGGTAGAGCAGCAGAAGCGAGATCCCGAAGACGACGTAGGGGATGACGAGCGGGCTGAGCAGGAGGGCGGAGATAGGGCTCTTGCCGCGGAAGGCGCGGCGAACGAGGGCAATCGAGGCGAGGATGCCGAGCGCGACGGCGCCAACGCTCGACAGGGCCGCGACCTTCGCGCTCGTCACGAGCGCGTTCTGGATGTCGGAGTTCGTGAGGAACTCGTGGTACCACTGGAGCGTGAAGCCGCTGAGCGGGAATGACGGCAGCTCCGAGTTGTTGAACGAGAACAGGAGTAGGACCGCAATCGGCGCGTAGAGGAAGACCACGGCGAGTGCGAAGAACACCCGCATGAGCCGCCTGCCGTTGCGCGAGAGCGCGACGTCCATCAGTCGGCCGCTACCTGGCGCGGTTGCAGGAACCGGGAGAAGACGACCATCAGGACGGCGACCACCCCGAGCAGGAAGATGGCGAGGACCGACCCGGTCTCCCAATCGGGGAAGCCGTGCACGAACAGGTCCTGGATCGCATTGCCGTACATGTAGCCCGACGAGCTGCTGGTTCCCCCGACGAGCGACGGTGTCACGAACTCGCCGAGCGTCGGGATGAACACGAACAGGAACGCGGCGAAGACACCCGGCAAGCTCAGCGGCAGGGTCACGCGCCCGAACGCCTGGAGCCGGCTCGCGTAGAGGTCGCTCGCCGCCTCGAGCAATCCGCGGTCGAGACTCTCGAGTGAGACGAAGATGGGGAGGGCGACGAACGGAAGCCAGATGTAGCCGAGTACGAGGATGACCGCGAACCGCGTGTAGATGAGCGAGAGCGGGTGCAGCCCGACCGATGAGAGGAAGCTGTCGATCGGGCCCTGGTTACCGAGGATGATCTTCCACGCGAGCACGCGCAGCAGGTAGCTGGTCAGGAAGGGCGCGATCAGCAGCAGAAGCAGGACGTATTTCCGCTTCGTCCCGGACAGTGCGAGGTAGTACGCGAGTGGGTACGCGACCGCGACGACCAGCACCGACACGATCAGCGAGAGCTGCAACGAGCTCCAGAACAGCCGCAGGTACGTCGTGCTGTGCAGAAAGTCGTGCCACGTCTTGAGCGTGACCGGATGCGGGCTTGCGGCCAGCGACGGGCCGAGGCTGTACGCGGCGACGATGCCGACCGGGACCAGGAAGAAGCAGATCAGCCAGCCGATCGGGAGCCCCAGAAGGCCGGGCGTGACGAGAGCGTGCCGCAGCCGGCGCCGCCGCGGCTTGGGAACCGCGGCGACCTCGACCGCCATCTGTGCCACCGACTTAGCTACGCAGCTTTCACCTCTTCCCAGGCCTTCTCGTACTGCGCCCGCCGCGGGATGTCGCGGTCGAGGTGGGCGTTCGGCTCCACGATGCCCTTCGGGTTGTTGAGGAGGAGCGCCTTCAGCGTGTCCGCCGACGCCGGCCGCGCGACCGTGTTGGCGTGGCCGTAGGCGTAGTTGTCCTCCAACCACTTCGCACTCTTCGTCGAGCTCCAGGCGTCGACGTACGCGTGCGCGAGGTTGAAGCGCGGCGTGTCCTTGAGGAGCATGAAATAGCCGACCCAGGCGATCGGGAGCTCCTTCGGGCGCATGTAGGTCACGTCGAGCTTCTTCGCCTTCATGTACACCCAGTCGGCCGGCCACGCGTACGCGATCCAGATGTCCCCGGCCGCGAAAGCCTGGTCGAGCGTCGTCTCTGACGACCAGATCACCTTCGCGAGGTGCTTCTTCGAGATGAGCAGCTGCTTGGACTGGTTCAGCTGGTCGTCGGTCTGCTCCCAGGTGTTCGGGAACCCGAGGTACAGGCCGGCGATCTCCAGCATCTCGATGTCGTCGAACCACGCGATCTTGCCCGCGTAGCGATCGTCCCAGAGCAGATCCCAGGACTGCGACTTCGGCGTCACCTTGTCGCTGCGGTAGAGAATCGCGTCGAAGCCCCAGTCGTCCGGGATGCCGTACTGCTTTCCCTGGTACTGGCCGGCCTTGACCATGAACTGGTTGAGGTGCTTGAAGTTCGAGATCAGGCTCGGGTCCCACGGCTGGACGAGGCCGCTCTTGGCGAAGTACTCGACCCAGCCGATGTACGGCCGGAAGAGGTCCGGCTTCAGCCCGGCACGGATCTTCGCGAGAGCGTCCGCCTCGTTCGTCATGTACGTGAACTGCGGCTTGTTCTGCGGGTGCGCGTGGACGTAGGCGGCGAACATCGGCTGGCCGCCGTCGTTCTCGTAGCCCGCCCAGTCGAGCACATGCAGTTGCCCCGTCTCCTTCGTGCTCGACGAGACCTTCTTCGCTGCGGCGCCGCAGGCCGCCGCCGGGCCGGCGACGACCGTCACTCCCGCTGCGAACCCGGCCAAGCGCAACATCTCTCTGCGAGAGAGCCGGCGGTCGAACGGTTCACCCTCCACGTCCATTGACGCCTCCTTTGGGCGTTGGCGTTAGTAGCTGGGCGGACTGATGACGAACAGAACCTCCGCGGGCTCGTCGCCGGGATTGGTGACGCGGTGCGGAGTCGAGCTCCGGTAGTTGACGCTGTCGCCGGCCGAGAGGTCGAGGAGTTCACTCCCGAGCTGCACATGCACCTGTCCTGCGATGACGAGCAGGAGCTCCTCCGAGTCGCCGTGCGTGTACGGCTCGTCGCCCGTCGAGCCGCCGGGATCGAACGCTGCCGCCACGACCTCGAGCGAGTGGAACGGCTTCGGCGTGAGGAGCGCCTTGCGGCCGAGGTGTCCCCACTCGAGCAGCTGACGCTCCTGCCGGCGCAGGACGCGTGGCCCCGACTGCGGCTCGCCGGCGAAGAGGTCCGAGATCTCGATCCCGAGCGCGTTCGCGAGCCGTTGCAGGGTGGCGACGCTCGCGTTCGAGCGGCCGCGTTCCAGTTGGCTGACGAAGCTCTCGCTGACTCCGGCCGACTGGGCCACCTCGCGCAGCGTCCGCCGGCGCAGCACCCGAATCGCGCGCAGGCGCTCACCGACCTCGAGGCGGCCGTTCGTCTGCGCGCCGGCGGCCGGTTCAGTCATCTGAACTTGAGGTTCAGAGACATGAAGCGACTCTACGACCCTCGGACGAGCAGAGTCAAGCCTGGCCTACGATCGGCTGAGGCAATCACGAGAAGGGGCTTCCTTGCGTGCACGACTTCCTCGCGCAGTTCGGCGTCCCGCGAGGAGGGTGACGAGAGCGCGGCTCGGCGACGTATTACCAGCGTGACGAGAGTCGGGGTGACCCTGCTGCTCGCTGCGAGCGTCGGCGTCGGCGCCGCTCTCGCCGCTGCGCCGCGGCAGCACGTGCTTCGCGACGCGCTCCAGGCGATGCACGCCCGGCCCGGCTTGGCGTACCTCGCCCACGGCGGCAGGAGGGTCGTGATCGTCTCGGGCTCGCAGGAGGCGCAGTGGAGGGGGTATGTCGCGGCGAGCGTCTACGCGGCGCACGGGTACCCGCTCCACTCGGTGCGGCTTGTCCGCCCGGGGCCGATCGGTGATGTCACGCTCGGCTTCCCTGCCGTCAATTGCGCGTGTTCGTATCCCGGAATGCATCGGCTCGGCAAGGTCAAGCGCGCCTCTCGGCGGCAGGTCGTGAGAGCGATCGACTCCGCGGCTAGGCGGTCGGGCGCGCGGATCGACAGCCTCCAGCTTCTGCACCCCTTGGCCTACGCACCGGTGATCGTCGTCAGCCCCCGTCACCCCCGCAACTTCGTCCGCCTGGCCGGAGCACCGAGGCTTGTCGAGGCGCTCTACCGTCGGATCGAGGGCGCGTTCATCTTCGTCCGTGGCAAGGGCGGGCGCGTGATAGCGAGCGGGGGTTACACCGGACGCTCGTACACGGTCTTCGGCGAGGTTGGCTGGGCGATTCCGGTCTAGACTCGGCGCGTGCCCTGGGACGTCCTGACCGACGAGCAGCGGGAGCTCCGCGACCTCGTCCGGCAGCTCGCGCGCGAGCGGATCGCGCCGCGCGCCGCCGAGATCGACGTGTCGCACGAGTTCCCGTGGGACATCGTCGAGCTGTTCCGCGAGAACGACATCTTCGGGCTGTTCTTCGCGGAGGAGCACGGCGGGCTCGGCACCGGAGCGCTCATGTCGCTGATCGCGATCGAGGAGGTCGCGAAGGTCTGCGCCACCTCGGCGCTGATCCTCGCGGTGCAGGAGCTCGGGTCGCTCGGGCTCAAGCTCGCCGGCAGCGACGAGCAGAAGGAGCGGTACCTGCCGAGGTTCGCGTCCGGCGAGTGGCTGCCGGCGTACGCTCTGACCGAGTCCGGCTCCGGCTCCGACTCGGCCGCGATGCGGACGACCGCCCGGCGCGACGGTGACGAGTACGTTCTCGACGGCACCAAGCGCTTCATCACGAATGCGGGGCTCGCGAGCCTCTACACCGTGTTCGCTAAAACCGACCCGGACGCCGGCCATTCCGGCATCTCGGCGTTCGTCGTCGAGGCCGACACGCCCGGTTTCGCAGTCGCACGGCTCGAGCCGAAGATGGGCATCTCCGGCTCGACGACCGGCGAGCTCACCTTCGACAGTTGCCGCATTCACGCCGGGAACCGGCTCGGCGAGGAAGGCGAGGGGTTCCGGATCGCGATGCGCATCCTCGACCGCTCGCGGCCCGGGATCGGTGCGCAGGCGCTCGGAATCGCGCAAGGCGCGACCGACTACGCGCTCGAGTACGCGAAGACGCGCGAGACGATGGGGAAGCCGATCGGCCAGCACCAGCTGATCCAGGCGAAGCTCGCCGACATGGAGACGGAGTGCGAGGCAGCGCGCGGGCTCCTTTATCGCTACGGCCGCATGGCCGACGAGGGCGTCGAGGGAGCCGAGCTGACGAAGGCCTCGGCGATGGCGAAGCTCAAGTGCGGCGACGTTGCGATGGCCGTGACGACCGAGGCGGTACAGATCCTCGGCGGCTACGGCTACATCCGCGAGTACCCGGTCGAGCGCTTCATGCGCGACGCGAAGATCACGCAGATCTACGAGGGAACGCAGGAGATCCAGCGTCTCGTGATCGCGCGGGAGATGCTCCGCGAGTCGCGCGCGTTCCTGCTTGCCGGCGTTGGCTGAGCTCTTCCGGCCGAGCGAGCACGAGCCGCTCGGGGGAGCGGCGTGGGACGCGGCGCACGCCGAGGACGCGATCCGGACGATCGTCGCCGACGCGGAGGCCGCCTTCGACGGAACGCGGTGGCCCTGGCACCCGCGCGATGGCCAGGAGCACCGGTTCACCGACGTCTACTCCGGCGGTGCCGGAATGATCTGGGCGCTGTACGAGCTCGGTTCGACCGGCTGGGAGGACGCCGCGGTGGCGTTTCTCGATCGCCGTCGAGCCGACCCGCCCGCCGACGGCCCGGCCCGGGCGACGAGCTACACCTTCGGGGAGTGCGGGATCGCGCTCGTGGCGTACCTGCTGACGCGCGACGCCGGAATCGCCGACCGGCTCCACGAGCTCGTCGTCGCCGAGGTCGAGCCCGACAGCAACGAAGTGATGTCCGGCACACCGGGAACGCTGCTCGCGGCAGAGGCGATGCACGCCTGGACGCGCGAGCCGCGGTGGGACGAGGCGTGGCAGGAGCGCGCCGACCGCGTCGAGGCCGCACGCGACGACGATGGCCTCTGGACGCAGCGGATCGCGGGGCACGTCGAGCGGTATCTCGGCCCGGCGCACGGCTACGCCGGCAACCTGCGCGCCCTTGCGAACTGCCGTCCCGTGGCGACGGCCGACCTTTCGCCGTACGTGCTGCGCAGCGAAGGGCTCGCCAACTGGCCGTCCAGGGTCGACAGCCTGCCGGGTGAGATTCGCGTGCAGTGGTGCCACGGCGCGCCCGGGATGGTCGCGACGCTCGGCGATCTGCTCGATCTCAACCTGGCTCTCGCGGGCGGCGAGCTGATCTGGCGCGCCGGCCCGCTCGCAAAAGGCCCGAATCTCTGCCACGGCACGGCCGGCAACGCGTACGCGTTCCTCACGCTCCACCGCCGCACTGGTGACGAGCTCTGGCTCGAGCGTGCGCGTGCCTTCGCGATGCATGCGATCGGCCAGGTCGAGCAGGAACGCGCGGCGGTCGGTCGCGGCCGCTACTCGCTTTTCACCGGAGACGTCGGCGTCGCGCTGTTCCTCCGCCACCTGCTCGACGGCGAGGACCGCTTTCCCGCGATGGGCCCGTTCAGCTAGTCAGGCATCGGTTCGAAACTCCACGTCGCCGATGAAGACCTCGGTTCCGGTGACACCCGAGTCGTAGAGCGCAACAGCTCCGCTGCTTGACGGGCCTGCCGTGAAGTCCGCCGGGTAGACCACGAGGAGGGCGGTTCCCGAGGCAAACGATCCCGCCGACTGACCGGTGGCCACCGGGAACGACTGCAACACCTTCGGCCGGTAGCCCGGCGGTAGGAAGAACAGCGCGCAGCCGCAGCCTGAGCTGAACGTGGTGGAGTAGTGGGCCTCTCCGCGGATGTGAACGTCCCCGAGCCGGTCGCGCCAGAACTGAACACCGTCGCCGCCATAGATCCCGTCGCTCCAGTGGGCGCTCGAGATGCCGCAGTAGATCCCGGACTGCGGTGCGAGTCCGGTGCAAGGGTCCGTGCCGGTTGCGGGGTTGGCCACGAGACCCGTCGGGGCCGATGCTGCGGCGATGGTCGGCGATGGGTAGCTGCCGGTCAGCGCGCCGCCCGCGGAGCCGATGGGAGGAGCGCTTCCGGCGCTCGTCGCATGGGTCGCGTTCGTGGCCTGAAGCGCGCTCGGGACGGTTAGGCCGGCCGTGTTGATCTTGGACGCGGTGATCGCCCCCTTCTTGATCTTCACGGATGTCACCGCGTTCTTCTTCAACTGCTTGGTGCCAACGCTGTTCTTCGGCAGGGTCGCCGCGGCGTACGTCGTTCCGCCGAGTGCCACGAACAGCGCGAGCAGGGACAGGACGAACGCTGGGCTCGGTGCCCTCAACCGACGCTTCATACCGTGCCTCCCTCGGACTCGATTGCGTTGTGAGCATTCTCTCCGAGTCTGCGACCGCAGGCGAGTCCTCGCAGGAGCGGCGATCGCCGCCGCGATCGGGTGATGTGGGTTCGGTGGTTTTCCCGGATGCCGAGCTCGTATCCGCGGACCACCATGAGGTGCATGTCGAGCTACGCGGTGTTCTGGCGGAACGGTGGGATCGCTTTCCACGGTCGGCTCGAGCTCGACCTGCACGGTCTCTGGCTGCACGGCGGCGAGCCGGGCCACGAGCTTCAGGTCGACGTCCCCTTCGACGACATCGTCGGGGTCGAGCGCGACGCGCAGACTGCGATCGGCTCCTGTCAGGCCATCCGCGTCCAGACTCGACATGCCGGCAATCTCTTGATCGCCAGTAGCGGCGGCGGCGGCAGCCTGGGCGAGATCCAGGAGACCGTCTGCGGCGCCATCGGCGGCTGACTCCCCGTAGGCTTCGTCGCGTGCAGGCGGACGATGCAGTCGTACTGAAAGTCGTATCCAGCGTGTCCGAGGCCGAGGTGGTGTGCGGCCTGCTCCGGTCGGCCGGCATCGAGTGCGCCCACCGGGACACCGACGCGATCGACTCGCCTCTCGAGGATTTCATCGCGGCGGGAGCGCAGGAGATCCTCGTGCACGAGACGGATCTGGCCGCCGCGAAGGAGCTGCTGGCCGCGCAATGAGGCTCGACGGCATCCACCACGTGACGTGCATCACCGCCGACTCGCCCGGCAACGTCGACTTCTACACGCGGGTCCTCGGCCTCCGGCTCGTGAAGAAGTCGGTGAACCAGGACGACCCGACCGTGTACCACCTCTTCTACGCCGACGAGGAGGGCCACGCCGGCTCGGACATCACGTTCTTCGAGTACCCGAACGCTCGGCCCGGCCAGGCGGGGGACGGAATGGTGCACACCGTCGTCTGGCGCGTCGGCTCCGCGGACGCTCTCCGGTTCTGGGCCGACCGGCTGAGCGTCGAGGGTCACGAGGTCGAGGCCGACGGCGAGTCGCTTCGCTTCGAGAACCCGGAAGGACTTGCGCACGAGCTCGTGGTCTCGCACGTCGGGGACGAGCCGCTCGTGGCGCGTCATCCGGAGATTCCGGCGGAGCTTGCGCTGCAGGGGTTCGAGGGCGTTCGCGCGTACGGACGGCCGAGCGACGCGTTCCTCGCGAAGCTCGGCTTCGAGCAGCGGGACGGCCGCTGGGACACCCGTGCCGACACGCGCGGCGGGTGGATCGAGTACACCGACGCCCCGGACGCGCCCGGCATCGGCGGGGCCGGGACCGTCCACCATGTCGCGTGGGCCTCGCAGATGGACGACCAGCAGGCATGGCACGACCTCGTCCAGGACGCGGGCGGACACCCGACCGAGATCATCGACCGCTTCTGGTTCCGTTCGATCTACTTCCGCGAGCCGGCCGGCGTCCTCTTCGAGATCGCGACGCTCGGGCCCGGCTTCGCGACCGACGAGGATCCCGCGCATCTCGGCGAGAAGCTCATCCTGCCGCCGGCGTTCGAGCACCTGCGCGACAAGGTCGAGCCGCTGCTCACGCCGCTGCCCGATCCCAGGGCTGACTGGGCCGCGCTTTAGCTACTTCCCGGGCTCGGGCAGCGAGGACGTGTCGACGACCTCGAAGTCGGCTCCCGTGAGCCGGCCGAGCGTGTGGAGTGCATCGTTCGACCAGTGCGGGCTCGGCGCGCCCGAGATGTACCAGGGCGAGCCGTTGTCGGCGAGGATCATCCCGTAGCGCTGGAGCGCCACGAGCACCACGCGAGCCTGCCTCGGGAACGACGCGACGTTCACGCTCGCCTTCAGTCGCACGCGCAGCCCCATCGGCGGCAGCGCCGCATCGGTCGAGCTCGACGCGTAGTGCCGCGCCGGATAGACGTACGCGCGACGCGTCTCCGAGGCGGTGAAGCGGAGCGCGTGGTCGATCGTGCCGCGCTTGTCCTCGTCCCAGCGGGCGAGGCCGGGGAAGATCGGCAGCCCGGCGGCGTCGGCCGACGTCCAGCCTGCCCGACGGAGGTGGTTCGAGCGCAGGCTCCAGACGGCGCCCGAGCCGGCCGTCCAGCCATGCCCCGTACGGCGCAGGTCGTAGAGCTCGTAGAGCCGGCACGCGCTCTTGTCGACGAGGATCGCGTGCCGGTCGCCGGTCGCGCGCGGGCCTCCCTCGATGTGCACGTGCCTCGGGATCGGATAGCGGACGCGGTCGGACTCGTCCGCGTAGGCGAACGAGACGTGACTGCGCGCGGTCTTCCGTGAGACGACGTCGAACGGGATCCCGATCGGGCCCCCGTCCCACTTGCCGGAGCCGAAATCCGCATGGACAGGTGCGTCGAGGCCGATCGAGCTGATGAGTCGCGCAGAATCTGCCGATACCGGAAGCTTGTCCACACGCTGGTTCCACGAGTTGTTCGCGGGGAAGACCGGACAATGTCGAGCCGCAGGCAGTCGCAGCGCCTCGGCGGATGACCCCGTCAGGAGAACGGCGGCGAACGCGGCTGCGAGCGCTGCAGCGGGTATGACGCGCTTCATCGCACTCTCATCGGCCGGAGCCCTCCTCATACTGAGTGCGGTGATGACGGCGCCCTTGCGGCGGGTGCTCGTTGTCGACGACGACGACGACATCCGTCTTCTGCTCGAAGAGCTGCTCCGCGGCGCCGGGTACGGCGTGCTGACGGCGAAGGACGGGCGCGACGCGCTGCGGACCTTCCACGCGAATCCGACCGACGTCGTGGTGCTCGACCTCTCCATGCCCGAGCTCGACGGCTTCGAGACGCTCGACCGGCTCCGCGATCTGAGCGACGTCCCGGTCATCCTCCTCACGGCGCGCGGCGGCGAGATCGACAAGGTGCGAGGCTTCCGCGCCGGTGCCGACGACTACGTCGTCAAGCCGTTCGGCCGCCAGGAGCTGCTCGCGCGGATCGAGGCCCTGCTGCGGCGCGCGCCCGAGCCGACCCATCTCGAACACTACGACGACGGAGCGCTCTCGATCGACTACGGCCGGCGGCTCGTCATGTGCTGCGGCCTGCCGATCCGCCTCACCCCGCTCGAGTTCCGGCTGCTCAGCACGCTCGTGGAGCACGCGGGGCAGGTGCTCTCGGCGGACCAGCTCATCGAGCACGTCTGGGGTCACGCGGGCGGCGTGTCACGGGACCAGGTGAAGCTCTATGTCTCGTATCTGCGCAAGAAGCTCGGGCAGGAAGCGGCCGGCTTCGAGCCGATCGAGACGGTGCGCGGGTTCGGCTACCGCTACGTGCCGCCGGCGGCCTGAGCCGCGGGCAGGCTCACGGAGACCCGCGTTCCCGCTCCCTCGGTGCTCTCGAGAGAGATCTTCCCGCCGTGCGCCTCGACGATCGCGCGGGCGATCACGAGCCCGACGCCGGTGCCGGGAATGGCGCGGCGCGTGGCGGTCGACGCACGGTAGAAGCGCGAGAACAGCTGGCCCAGCTCGTCCTTGGGGATGCCGATCCCCGTGTCGGTCACCTCGACCCGCAGCGGTCCGTCGCCGTTGTGCGCCGACAGGGTCACCGAGCCGCCGTCGGGCGTGAACTTGAGCGCGTTCGAGACGAGGTTGTCGAGGACTTGACGGAGTCGCTCGGCGTCGGCCTCGAGCGGGAGGTGGCCGTCGACCTCGAGGCGGAGCTCGATCCCGTTCTCGGCGGCGGCCGGCAGTGCCGCTTCGACAGCTGCGCTTGCGAGCGCGGCCAGATCCGTCGGCTCGTGCCGCAGCTCGAGCCGTTCCGCCTCGATCTGGGCCACGAGGAGGAGATCCTCGACGGCTTCTATCAGGCGGGAGTTGCTGCGGCGGATGACCTCGAGATACCGGCGGCCGGCGGGCGCGAGCGCGTGCTCCTCGTCGGCGAGCAGCTCGAGGAACCCGGACATCGAGGTGAGCGGTGTCCGCAGCTCGTGCGAGACCGCGTCGACGAACGCATCGCGCAGCCGCTCGAGACGGCGGTCCGCGGTCACTTCGCGCAGGGTCCAGATCCGCCCGACGACGGTTCCGTCCTTACGGGCGACCGGAGCGGTGTAGCCGCGGAAGACTCGTCCGCTCTCGGCGAGCTCGAACTCGTCCTCGCTCGGCGCGAGGTCGCGGCCGAGGTCACGCATGCGCGTGGCGAAGCGGGCCGGCTCGGTCGTCCGGTCGGCGAGCTTGAGCAGCCGCTCCGCGACCGTTCCGTGCTGCGGCAGCCCGAGCTCGACCGCGAATCGCTCCAGCGGCGCGTTTGCGAGAACGATGTTGCCGGTCACGTCGGTGAGGCAGATCCCGTCGATCGTCGAGTCGAGCAGCCCATGCTGTAGCGCGGCCGTCGATTGCAGCTCGAGCGCGTCCGAGGAGATGCGTCGCGAGGAGAGTCCCGCCACGACGCCGACTCCGACGAGCGGGAGCAGCCGCAGCCCGACCGCCAGCGGATCGTCGGCGTCCGCGACCAGCTCCGCGGCTGCGAAGTACAGCGCCGTCGCCGCGATCCCGGAAAGCGCGCCGCCGATCGGCCCCAGTTGGGCGGCGAGGAGCGCCACCCACGGGACGAACCAGATCGTGCCGATCCGCGCCGGCCCGTCGGTCGCGACCATCGCTGCGAAGATGATCAGCATTGCGGAACTTCCGGCGATCGCCACGAGCGTGCGGTTCCGCGCAAGACCGGCGATGATCGACCGCAGGCGACCACCGAGCGCCTGGCGCTCGACGAGATAGAGGTCGGGGACGACGCTCATCTCAGCTTTGCTCCTTTGTCTTCTCGTCGCCAGAGAGCGCGATCCAGAAGAAGACGCCGCAGGCGGCGAACAGCCCGAGCAGGAGGGGCATGTGGAAGATGCGCAGCACGAACCACGCGTGCGGGATCCGTAGCTGCTTCGCGCCGATGACGTCGTGATTCGTGGGGTACCAGAGATCCGGCGCGGTGCGATTGTCGCCCTGCAACTTCCAGCCGGTCTTGCCGTCGCCGCCGATGATCCTGTGGATCACGGTGTGCCCCGCGCCGACCTGGCCCTGCGGGACGCGGTAAGCGACGACCTCGCCGACGTGGTAGCCCGATTGGTGCTCGACGAGGACGAGGTCGCCGGTGTGGAAGCGCGGCAGCATGCTCGTGCCGCTCACGAGCACCCAACTGGCGCGTCCGCCGAGGCCCTGCGGCAGTCCGAACCAGAGACAGGTCCCGACGACGCAGACGAGCGCCGCAAGCTTCGCGAGCGGAAGCAGGATCTGCGGCAGCTTGGGCAGCGCCACGTGCGGCCTACGCAGCCCGGGGCGAAGTGTTCCGACGCTATTTCTCATCGCTGAGGGTCATTGAGGGTCGGTTGGCGGAGGTGCCGTTCTCGGACGCCCCGATCGCCACGGTCGCGGAGCCGCTCGTGGCCTTCAGCTCCCAGCCCCACAGGTTCCCCGCCTTGATCGCGTTGTCGACGTCGGCCGTGACCGTGACGGTCTTCGTCCCGGTCGTCGACGCGGAGAAGGTGCCCGTGGCGGTGGAACCGATCGCGAGGCTGCCGACGCCGTTCCAGTTGAGTGTCGACGAGCTCCAGCTCGAGGTGACGGGAAAGACGGAGATCGTGTCGCTGCCGGCCGTGGTGACGTGGACGGTCAGGACCGCGCTGTCCGCGCCACCGGTCGTGGGCAGGCCGCAGCCGCTCAGATCGAAGCGGATGAAGGCGTATTCCTGCGAGCCGGACGTGGGCTTGATCGCGAGCGTTGTCGCCGTCCCGCCCGTCGTGCTGGTCGGGCTCGCCTGGTTGACGAACGTGTCGTCGGCGGTGGTCGAGGTCTGGTTGCAGGTCGCCTTGGTCAGCGTCTGTGTCCAAGCGTGGAGGTTCTTGGAGCCGAGCCCAATGTCGGCGGCGTACCCGGCACCCGCGAACGAGAGCGAGCCGACAAGAATCCCGGAGGCGAGGCGAAGAGGGGTGATGCGGAGACTGCGCATTGGTCAGTTGCTGAGAGAGAGGGCGTAGGCGGAAAGGTTCGCGGCCGCGACGGTGCCGAAGCCGGTGATCGTCACGGTGCAACCGCCGGTGCACGTCCCGACGGTGGTCGAGGCGGCGCCGAGACTCGTGTGGGAGCTGTTCTCGAGCGTCACGGCGAGCGTCTGGCCGGCGCAGGCCTGCGGGACGTTGAGGACGTTGACCTGTGTGACGTTGCCGCTGTTGTTGACGTTCCGGGTTGCGGTGAGCGCGGACGAGGTGCAGCCGGCGACCGCGGCGTTTCCGGCGGAGAGCAATCCGGTCGAGAAGGTGAGGCTCGCGGCGGCGGCGACACCGGCCGACAGCAACGTCGCCGTCAACACTGCGCCGAGAATCTTGATCAGCCGCTTCACTCCATCACCTCCATGGTCGGAGTGGAGCGGGGCACGTCGTTCGTGCCCCGCTCGCTATCCGCCGGTACGAAGACGTTCCTTACGAGATGACGACGGAGACGCCGGTGACGAGGCTCGCGTCGGGGTTGCCCGAGGTCGCGATGTTCGCCGTGGCGGTCGCGGGGAGCGTGCCGCTCATCTCGGTGCCCACTGCAGCGCCCGCGGCGCCGGTCAGCTGGATCCTGTACGACTTGCTCTGGCAGGCGGCCGGGATGCTGGAGAGGTTCACCTGGCTGACCGCATAGCCGGGAATCCCCGAGGCGTACGCCGTGGTGTAGGCGGCCTGGATGCCGGTGCCGCAGGCGGCGACGACGCTGCTGCCGGCGCCGAGGCCGTTGGTCGTGAGGCCCAGCGAGGCGGCGAAGCCGTAAGTGCTCGCGAAGACGACGACGGCGGCGACCGCCGCGACGACCATCTTCGTCATGCGTGTCGCGTTCCGAATCTTGCGCATTGAAGTGCTCCTCTGGTCGTTTTCGTACCGGCCGGGCTGCATGCCCGGTGACCAGAGAATCGCCCGGCGCCTTATGAAACCGAGGGTGGGCGCGGTATGAGTCTTGTATGGCCGGAATGTCCCCCGAAATGGGGAGGAGGAGAGCGTGAGCGCCGCAGCCACGAGTGTTTCCTCGGCGAACTTGTCAGTGGGCAAGAGAGAGGTTCGCCCCCTGACACGAGGGGTTTATGCCTTCAAACCGCTACGGGAGCATACCGCGCTCGCACCTCGTCGATGAAGGCGGCGAGGCGCTCGGCGACGTGCGCGTCCTCGAACTCGAGCACGTTCTCGGCGTTCAGCTCCCCCGAGTGCGAGAGGTTGAAGCTGCCGACGAACACGGTGTCGTCGGCGACCGTCACCTTCGCATGCATGTAGTCGTGCACCGAGCCGGGCGCATACGGCGTGGTCACCTTGCCGGAGAAAGGCGCGCGTGTGAGCGACGTTCGCAGCAGCGGGGCCTTCCACTCGGCGTTCCCGTTCTCGTGCCACTGCTCGAGTACCTCGTGGATCTGCGTCGCGTCGACGACGCCGGCGAGGTCGACCTTTCCGTCTGAAGCGACCTGCGCCAGCGTCCCGAGGATCGGCGCCGAGCTGATGACCGGCGAGGCGATCCGGACGCGACGGCTCGCCGCGCCGATCGCCTTGGCGATCCGGTGCGCGAGCTTCTCGCCGCGGCCCGGGCAGAACCAGGCCCGCATCCCGTCGACCGGCGCGGTGTCGACCTTGCCGCTGCGAGCGACGATGCGGGTCGTCCAGAGCTGCTCGAAGTCCTCGTGATAGCGGGCCGCGAGGCCGGGGGAGTCGACGGTCACGATGACGTTCTCCTCCCGCGTCCACGAGTCGGCGGTCCAGTTCGTCGATCCGGTCCAGACGGAGGAGGCGTCGCGGACGACGTACTTGTGATGCATGAGGTCGGGCACGCCCGGAATCGCCTCGGTCGGGAAGGGTTGCGCCTCGATCGCGCCGGGGTCGGTGATCGGCGGCGGCGGGACGGGCGCGTTCTTCGCGTGGTCGAGGTTGTAGGCGAGACGGACGGCGACGCCGCGCTTCTGCGCCGCGACGAGCGCGCCGCAGACGATCTCGTTGAGGTCTTGAGGCAGCCGGAAGTCGTAGACCGCGATCTCGAGCGTCTGCTTCGCGGCCGAGACGAACTCGGCCAGCGCGTGCGCGGTCTCCTCGGCGGGCTGGCCGCCGTCCGTCAGCGTGCGGACTTCGACGCCAGCCACTCCGCCTTGTGCGCCTTCTTCGCAGCCTGGTAGTCGGAGAGCGCCTGCGGCGAGTCGACGTCCCCGAGGGTCGGGTGACCCGGCACGAGCTCCTGCGCGACCGGAACGTCGAACCGCTTCGCCAGCACCGCACCGAGCGACTTGATCTTCATCTCGCCGAAGCCGGGGAGGGCAGAGATGCGGCGGCGGAGGTCGGGGCCGTCCTCGGCCTCCCTCCAGAGGCGCGACGCGTCGCCGCCGTACTCGTCCGCGACGGTCGCCGCGAGCTCTCGAACGCGCTGGGCCATCGAGCCGGGGAAGCGGTGGATGGCCGGCTTCTCGCGGAAGAGCGGCTCGAGGTCGGCCTTCGCAACCGCGGCGGGCTCGAGCGTACCGAGCCGCTCCTGCAGCCGTAACGGGCCGAGGAACGCCTGCTGGACGGTGACCTGCTGGTCGAGCGCGAAGCCGACGAGGAGCGCGAACGGATCCGTCGCCAGCAGGCGGCAGGCTGCGTCGTCCTCGGTGAACCACAGAGCGTCGGGCATGCCCCGATCCTACGCGGAGGCCTGCATCAGAGCGCGGCACCGCTGGACGTACGGCGTCGCTCCCTGCTCCTCGAAGTAGGCGAGCGCCGCTTCGAGGCGGGAGGTGTCGCCGCGCTCGGCCGCGAGCAGGGCCGCCCACGCCTCGGCGAAGCGAGCGCCCGTTCCACCGTAGATTCCGGCTGCGCCCAGAAAGTCTCCGTCGGCCGCCAGGCGGGCCGCGTCGAGCCACAGATGACCCGGGTGATGTTGCATGCCCGCCATGTAGTCCTGGCCCCGGTCGCGCTCCGCAAGCTGCAGGGCCAGGTCGAAGATCTCGGCGCTCGGCCACCCGGAGAAGAGCTCGCTCTGGAGTGCTTCGGCTTCGGCTTCGCGTCCTGCCTCCCGCAAGACGACCGTTGCGGATGCGAGAACGTAGGCCGCAGTCTGGGCGTCGGCGCCACCCTCCCGGAGCAGCGACAGCGCTCGCTCGGCATCGCTCACCGACTCCTTTTGCCGGCCGCGGGCAAGCAAGGCGCGCGCACGCGCGGCCAAGAGCGTCCGCTCCTGATAGGCCGCACTGCCAAGCCCTTCCTCGAAAACCTTGGTCGCCTGTGTGACGACAGCCTCCAGGTCGCCCCTGAAATACGCGTCGTAGACGAGCTCGGCGTCGTTCCAGCGGAGCAGTCCCGTGAGTCCGTAGCGCTCGCAGAGCTCGCGAGCGTCGTAGATCCGGGCTGAGCCCTCGGCCAGCCTGCCGACGAGCCAAAGCGAGTTCGCGAGGTTGTTGAGCCCGGTTGCGAGGTGGGTGAACGAGCCCGATCGCGCCGCGAGCTCCACGCTTCTTTCAAGATCCTCGATTCCGCCGGCGTCCCCGCTTTGGACTCGGGCAAGCCCGATCGTGTTGAGGGAGATCGCCTGCGCCCGTTCGTCCGCGGACTCGAGGGCAAGCGCGAGCGCCTGGCGTGAGAGCTCGAGAGCGCCCTCCAGGTTGCGGTCGAGGAGGAATATGCCTCGACCAACTCCGGCGATGGCGCGCGCCGACCAAGGTGAAGCGAGATCCTTGCGGGCAAGCTCCAGCGTGCGGTCCCGAGCTGCCCGCACCCCGGCAACGTCCCCGCGATGGAACTTGTCGCTGCCGACGAGCTCCAGCGCGTCGGCAGCGCGGCCGTGCTCGCCGTGTGCGAGAAAAGCTTCGACGGCCCGCTCGCCGAGCACTTCGACGTCCTCACCGGCGAACAGGCGACTCGCGTCCGCAGCGAGCAGGAGCAGTCCTGGGAGCTCGGGCGAGTCCTCCGGCGTGAGCTCGAGCGCCTCGAGTGCGAGCTCGTGCGCTGTGATACCGGCCCCGAGGGACAGGGCCCGGTGGGCGCCCTCCGTTAACGCTTTGCGCGCAGGCTCGCGGAGCACCGTCGTGTCGAGCCCGGCGGCAGCGGAGAGCGAGAGTGCCTCCCGGTAGTGGTGGGCAAGCATCTCGGCGTGGTCCTCGCCGCGGTCGCCGGCGAGCGAGCCGAGCCACTGCGCGGCCCGCCGGTGCTTCTCGGCTCGCTCTGCGCGCGGGATCTGGCCGTAGGTCACGTCGCGAACGAGCGCATGGAGAAACGCGAACTGCGTCTCGCCGGCGATCGAGGAGCGGCGGTCGCGGCGGACGAACTCCTTGCGCTCGAGCCCGTGCAGGATTCGCGGATCCGCTCCCGGCACAGCGCCGGGCCAGAAGACCTTGCCGATCACCGACGCGTCCTGGAGCAGCGACTTCTCCTCGGGCGCGAGCCCGTCTATGCGCGCGGCGATCAGCCCTTGCACCGTCTCGGGCAACGGCAGCTCGCCGCCGTCGTGCTCGGCGAGCATGCGCGCGTACTCCTCGGCGTAGAGCGGGTTGCCCTCCGCTCGCTGGAGCACCGCCCGCTGAGCGTCGGCGTCGAGCACGGCACGGTCGAGCAGGCGCTGGAGGAGAACCGCCGTCTCTTCGTCGCTGAGCGCGCCGATCGAGAGCGTGAACGCGTTGCGCTTGCCGCCGCCCCAGCCGGGCCGGCGGTCGAGCAGCTCCGGCCGGGCCGTGCCGACGATGAGGAGCGGGACGGTGGTCGCCCAGTCGGCGAGGTGGTCGACGAAGTCGAGCAGCCCGTCGTCGGCCCAGTGGAGATCCTCGAAGACGAGGACGAGCGGACGTTGCTCGGCGGCCGCCTCGAGCAGTCGCCTCCAAGCCGCGAACGCCTCCTCGCGCTCCGCGCGGTCGGCTCCCTCCAGACCGACGAGCGGCCGGGCGTGGCGTGCGAGCCACTCCCGCTCCTGCTCGTCCTCGGAGAGCGCTTCGACCATCGTTCCGAGCTTCTTTTCGGCCGTCGCGGCGTCGTCGGACTCGAGGATCCCGGCGTGCGCCTTGACGATCTCGCCGAGCGCCCAGAAGCTCACGCTCTCGCCGTAGGGGAGGGAGCGGCCCTGGCGCCAGCTGATGAGGTCGGGGTCGGCTTCGAGGATCTGGAAGAGCTCCGCGACGAGCCGGCTCTTGCCGATGCCCGGCACGCCGACGAGTGTCACGAGCTGCACCGACTGTTCCTTGCGCACCCGGTCGAGCGCGTCGGAGAGGAGACTGCGCTCGCGCTCGCGCCCGACGAGCGGCGTCCGCAGCTTCTGCTCGATGTCGCTGCCGAACCGCGACCGCGCCGAGACCACCTCCCACACGGTGATGGGCTCCGCCTTCCCCTTGGCATCGACCTGCGGCGCCTCGCGGTAGTCGATCGCATGCCGGGTCGCGCGGTACGTCCCCTCGCCGACGAGGATGCCGTTGACCGGCGCGGCGCTCTGGAGCCGTGCCGCGGTGTTGACGACGTCGCCGGCCACCATCGCGTCGCCTTCGCCGGGCCGCGCGCCGAGCGTGACGAGCGCCTCGCCGGTGTTGACGGCCGTCCGGATCTGAAGCTCGTCGCCGATCGACTCGCGGATGGCCAGCGCCGCCCGCACGGCTCGCTCGGCGTCGTCCTCGTGTGCGACCGGCGCCCCGAAGACCGCCATCACCGCGTCGCCGATGAACTTCTCCACCGTGCCGCCGAAGCGCTCGAGCTCGGCGCGGAGCTGCGCGTAGTACGCCGAGAGAGTCGCGCTGACGTCCTCGGGATCGAGGCCCTCCGCGCGTGCGGTCGAGCCGACGAGGTCGGTGAAGAGGATCGTCACGACCTTCCGCTCCTCCCGGGCGGGCGCCGCTGCAGGCTCGAGCGAGGCTCCGCACATCCCGCAGAAACGGGAGGTGGCAGGGTTCTCCTGGCCGCAGGCAGGACACGTGACCATGGGCCATACCGTACGCCCCTCGAGCGGCATCCACCACGAACACGTGTTCCGCGCTAGGCTCGAATCCATGGAGCCGCTGACCCTCTTCCGGCCCGAGACGCGCGCGTGGTTCGAGCGGAACTTCGATGCGCCGACGCCCGCGCAGGAGCAGGGCTGGCCGGCGATCGCGGCCGGCGGCCACGTCCTGATCCAGGCGCCGACCGGCTCGGGGAAGACGCTGGCGGCGTTCCTCTCGGCGATCGACCGGCTGACGGCGACCCCGGGCACTGGTCTCCGCGTCCTCTACGTCTCGCCGCTCAAGGCGCTCAACTACGACGTGGAGCGGAACCTGCGCGGGCCTCTGGCCGGCCTGCAGTCGGAGCTGCGGGTCGCGGTCCGCACCGGGGACACGCCGCAGAAGGAACGCGCGGCGATGCTGCGCGAGCCGCCCGACGTCCTGATCACGACCCCCGAGTCGCTCTTCCTGCTGCTGACGTCGCGTGCGCGCGAGTTGTTGCGCAGCGTCGACACGCTGATCCTCGACGAGGTGCACGCGGTCGCCGGCACGAAGCGCGGCGCCCATCTCGCGCTCTCGGTCGAGCGGCTCGAGGCGATCGCGACGCAGCCGGTGCAGAGGATCGGTCTCTCGGCGACGCAGCGGCCGCTCGAGGAGATCGGGAAGTTCGTCTCGGGCAGCCGCGAGATCGCGCTCGTCGACGCCGGCGTGGCGAAGGAGCTCGACCTCGAGGTCGTCGTCCCGGTCGAGGACATGCGGGAGCCCGGCGGCGAGTCCCGGGAAGAGGGCTGGGAGACGCGTTCCATCTGGCCCTCGATCTACCCGGCGCTCGTCGAGCTCGTTCGGGCACACCGCTCGACGATCGTCTTCGTCAACAACCGGCGGCTCGCGGAGCGGCTGGCGCTGCGCCTCAACGAGGCGGCGGACGAAGAAGTTGCCCGCGCGCACCACGGCTCCCTCGCCCGCGAGCAACGGACGGTGATCGAGGAGGATCTGAAGGCCGGCCGGATCCCGTGTCTCGTCGCGACCTCGTCGCTCGAGCTGGGGATCGACATGGGCGCCGTCGACCTCGTGATCCAGGTCGAGTCGCCGAAATCGGTCGCGCGCGGCCTGCAGCGTGTCGGCCGTGCCGGCCACTCGCTCGGCGAGGTGTCGCGCGGGCGGATCTTCCCCAAGTTCCGCGCCGACCTGCTCGAGTCGGCGGTCGTCGCGCAGCGGATGCGCGAGGGGCTGATCGAGGAGACGCAGATCCCGCGCAACCCCCTCGACGTGCTCGCGCAGCACGTCGTCGCGATCTGCGCCGACGAGGAGATCGAGGTCGCGGAGCTGCATCAGCTCGTCCGCCGCGCGTATCCGTTCGCGGATCTCTCTCGGGCGCAGCTCGAGAACGTCCTCGACATGCTTGCGGGCCGGTACCCGTCGGACGAGTTCGCGGAGCTGCGGCCGCGGATCATCTGGGATCGCACCGCCGGCGTCGTCCGCGGCCGGCCGGGAGCGCGGCGGCTTGCCGTCACGAACGCCGGCACGATTCCCGACCGCGGACTGTTCGGCGTCTTCATCGCAGGCTCGGAGCCACCGAGCCGGGTCGGGGAGCTCGACGAGGAGATGGTCTACGAGGCCCGCGCCGGCCAGGTGATCGTGCTCGGCGCCTCGTCGTGGCGGATCGAGGAGATCACGCGCGACCGCGTGCTCGTCTCGCCGGCGCCGGGCGTGCCGGGTGCCGTGCCGTTCTGGAAAGGCGAAGGAGTCGGCCGGCCATACGAGCTCGGCGAGGCGATCGGGAAGTTCGCGCGCGAGCTTCTGGCGGCGCGCGACCCCAAGGTGCCGGACCTCGACCCGCGTGCCGAACGGAACCTCCTCGCCTTCCTGCGTGAGCAGGAGAAGGCGACCGGCGCGCTCCCGTCCGACCGCACCGTCGTGGTCGAGCGCTTCCGCGACGAGATCGGCGACTGGCGCGTCTGCATCCTCACGCCGTTCGGCGCGCGCGTGCACGCGCCGTGGGCGATGGCGGTCGGCGCGCGGCTCCGCGAGTCGCTCGGCCTCGAGGTGCAGTCCCTCTGGTCGGACGACGGCATCGCCTTCCACCTGCCCGACGCCGACTCGCCTCCGGCTACCGACTTGCTCGTGCTCGATCCCGACGAGCTCGAGGATCTCGTGCTCGCGGAGGTGGGCCAGACGGCACTCTTCGGCGCGAGGTTCCGCGAGAACGCGGCGCGCGCGCTCCTCATCCCGCGCCGGCGGCCGGGCGAGCGGACGCCGTTGTGGCAGCAGCGGCTCAAGGCGCAGGGGCTGCTCCAGGTCGCGCGGAAGTACGCGAGCTTCCCGATCGTGCTCGAGACGTACCGCGAGTGCCTGCAGGACGTGTTCGACCTGCCCGCGCTGAAGCGGCTGCTCGGCCGGTTGCGCGCACGCGAGATCGACCTCGTCGACGTCGAGACGGCGTCGGCGTCGCCCTTCGCCTCGTCGCTCCTCTTCGACTACATCGCGACGTACATGTACGAAGACGACACGCCGCCGGCGGAGCGGCGCGCGCAGGCGCTCTCGCTCGACCGCGACCTGCTGCGGGAGCTGCTCGGCCAGGAGGAGCTCCGCGAGCTCATCGACCCGGCTGCGCTCGCCGAGGTGGAGGCGTCGCTGCGGCCGTTCCCGGACGATCCCGAGCGGCTCTACGACCTGCTGCGGCTGCGGGGCGACCTGCGCACCGGGGAGTTCGACGAGGCGCAGGCGGCGATCCTCGAGGCGGAGAGGCGCGCTATCCGCGTCCGCATCGCGGGAGAAGAGCGGCTGGCGGCGGCGGAAGACGCGGGCCGCTACCGGGACGCGCTCGGCATCGTCCCGCCCTCCGGCCTGCCCGATGTGTTCCTCGAGCCTGTTGCCGATGCGCTCCGTTCGCTCGTGGCGCGCTTCGCGCGCGGCCGTGGCCCGTTCACGACAGCCGACGCGTCGGCGTGGTTCGGCGTCGACGTCGAAGGCGAGCTGCGTGCGCTCGAGCACGACGAGAAGCTCGTCCGTGGTGAGCTCCGTCCCGGAGGCACCGAGCGGGAGTGGTGCGATCCCGAGGTTCTGCGTCGGCTGCGCCGCGCGTCGCTCGCCGCATTGCGCCGCGAAGTCGAGCCCGTCGAGCAGGCCGCGCTCGGTCGCTTCCTCCCGAGTTGGCACGGCATCGACCGCCGCGCCTCGCTTCGCGAGTCGCTCGTCCCACTGCAGGCGCTCGCGCTGCCCGTCGCGCTCTGGGAGACGGAGCTGCTGCCGAGGCGCGTGCCCGACTACCGCCCGGAGCAGCTCGACCAGCTCTGTGCCTCGGGAGAGCTCGTCTGGGTCGGAGCCGGGCTCGACCGCGTCGCCGTCTTCTTCCGCGACGACGCACCGCTGCTCGGGCGGCCGTCCGCCGCGCACGCTCCCGAGGGCGAGGCTCACGACTCGATCCGCGCCGCGCTCGACGGCGGTGCGCTGTTCTGGGATGGGTTGCTCGACACGACCGGGCTCGACGCCGAGACCGCGCTGCCTGCGCTCTGGGATCTCGTCTGGAGCGGCGAGGTTACGAACGATTCCTGGGCGCCGCTGCGGGCCGAGCGCCGCTACCAGCCGCCACGTCCCGACCGCCGCTCGCGCCGCTTCTCGCGTGCCCGCGCGCATCGCCCGACGGCGACGCAGGGACGCTGGTCGCTCGCGGCCCAGCTCTTCACCGGCGCGGAGCCCGACCGCCGTGCGCTCGCCGAGCTCCTGCTCGAGCGGCACGGTGTCGTCACGCGCGACGCCGTCCGAGCCGAGGGAATCCCCGGCGGCTACGGCGCCGTCTACGGCGAGCTGCGAGCGCTCGAGACGCTCGGCTCGTGCCGCCGCGGCTACTTCGTGGAAGGGCTCGGCGGAGCGCAGTTCGCGCTCGGCGGCGCCGTCGAGCGCGTGCGCGAGCTACGGCCGCGCGAGGGCGACGAGCCGGAGCCGCTAGTGCTCGCCGCCGCCGATCCCGCCCAGCCGTACGGAGCCGTGCTCGCCTGGCCCAAGCGCGCAGGTGCGCGGGCGGCGCGGGTGGCGGGTGCGCACGTCGTCCTGCTCGGCGGCGAGCCGGCGCTCTACGTCGAGCGCGGCGGCCGCTCGCTCGTCCCGCTGCGGGAGCCGGAGGAGGAGTGGCTGCGGCCGGCGCTTGCGGCGCTCGTCGGGTTCGTCAAGCGCGGCGGTGCGAAGCGGCTCGCGGTCGAGCGCTTCGACGGCGAGCCGGTCACCGAGACTCTTGTGATGCCGCTACTCGTGGAGGCCGGCTTCCTCGCCGGCCCACGTCGCGCGGTGCTTCGCGCCTGAGCGACGGTGGGGGCCGGCAGGCGTGTGCCCGCCGGCCCCCGTTCCGGTCAGAAGGTCGGGAAGGTGCCGATCTTCGTCGTGACGTTGTGGAACTGGTTGTGCTTCCCCGTCAGCGTCACGGGGCCGGAGGTGAAGATCCCGTAGTAGTCGTCGTGGATCTGATTGCCCTTCACGGTGATCGTCTGCGGCGCGAGGCTGCCGAGGTAGATCCCCGTCGTCTTGAGGTCGTTCTCGTCGGTGCGGACGTTGTTCGTCCCGATGAGGTTGAACGAGATCACGTTGTCGCCGAAGTCGGCGCCCGGCGCGTGCGCGTGGACGACGACGCCGGCGTGACCGTTGCCCGAGAACTTGTTGTGAGTGATCAGGTTCCCCTTCACGATGCCGTTCGGCACCGGGCTGGCCAGGATGACGCCGCTGCCGGCCGAAGCGTCCGGCGCGGTCGGCGTGCTCAGGCCATTGTCGTTCGCCACGTTGTGATCGACGAGGTTGTCGGTCACGCCGGCGCCGGAGTGGTCGGCGAGCGCGATCCCGCAGCCGCCGAAGTTCTTGTTGGCGACGTTGTGGCTGATCCAGTTGTGAGACGCCGCGATGCCGAGGTCGTCGGCGACGTTGATCCCGACGCCGTTGCCGTTGGCCTTGTTCCCGAAGGCGACCGAGTACGACGTGCTGTTCAGGTCGATCCCCGAGCCGAGGTTGCCGGTCACGACGTTCCCGATGATCTTCGCGTGGTTCGCGGCGCCGGTAGGAGCGCCGTTCGCGTCGAAGCCGACGGTCACGATTCCGTCGTCGATCGCGCCGTCCAGGTTCGCGTTCTCGACCGTCAGGCCGACGACCGCGGCGTGGGAGGCGCTGACGCCGATTCCGTAAGCGTCACCGGTTGCGTCGATCGTCGCGCCGGGCTTGCCCGCGAGGATCACGCGCCGGTCGAGGTTGATCGTGCCGGGATACGTTCCCTTGCAGACGACGACCGTGCCGCGCAGCGGCACCGCCTCGATCGCGTCCTGGATGGAGCTGTACCGCGCGTGCCGGCAAGACTTGTCGGACGCGCTCGCCGACCCGGTGGGCGAGACGTAGACCGCGGGCGGGCTGTGATGACGCTTGCTGTGGTGATGGTGGCGCCCCTTCGCTGCCGCCGGCGCCACTGCCACGAGTAGGGCAGCAGCGACCGCGGTCGCGACGGCAGGCAGCCGCAGCTGAGATGCCTTGATACGCATGAGTCCCCTTTTCTCCTCGGAGCCGCCGACGTTGACGCCGGCGACCGTCGTACAGCGAACGCGAGAATTTTAGCCGGGCGGCATCGAGCTTGCGCCGGCCTCCTGCGCCTCGGCGAAAAGGAGCCGCACGAGCTCGCCCGCGTCCAGCTCACGCGCCCGGCGCGCTCCCGTCCCGCCCATGAACAACGGCCCCTTCTGCGCGGCAACCGCTCGCTGCTCGGGAAACGGGAGCGGAGGCGGCCCGGCCATCAGCTCCCGGAGCACCGGCGTCCCGGCAGCCCGCATCGGCCGGCCCGTGTACGCGTCGGTGACGACGGTCTCGACCGTCCGAAGCGCCTCCAGATGCCGGCGCGGGCGTCCCGCCTCGGGCGTGAAGAGGAACGCGGTGCCGAGCGAGACTCCGCTCGCGCCGAGGTTCAGCAGCTCGACGATGTCGCGCCCGTCGGCGATGCCGCCGGCGGCGACGACCGGTAGCAACACGGCCTCGACGCAGGCCGGGACGAGCTCGACGAGCGGTACGAGTGGGAAGCCGCCGAGGAACGACCCGCGGTGACCGCCCGCTTCGGCTCCCTGCGCGACGACGGCGTCGACTCCCGTTTCCTCGAGAGCGCGCGCCTCGTCGGCCGTCGTCGCCGTCCCGATGGTGACGATGCCGACGGCCCGCAGTGGCGCCGGATCGACGATCCCGAAGGTGAAGCTGAACACCGGCGGGCGTTCCTCGAGCACGACCTCGAGCACGCCGTCGCGCAGATACGGCGGTGCGAACAGGTTGACGGCGAACGGCCGGTCGGTCGCCTCTCGCACCTCCCGGATCGCCAGCCGCAGCTCCTCGGGGGAGAGTGCGGCTCCGGCGATCGAGCCGAGGGCTCCGGCGGCGGAGACCGCAGCCGCGAGCGCCGGCGGGGCGTTGTTCGCCATTGGCGCCTGCACGAGCGGCAGCTCGATGCCGAGCAGGCCGCGGAGGGGAGTGTCGAGGAGGCTCATGCAGCGACGAGCTTGTAGCCCGATCCCCGCACGGTCACGAGCCGCTCGGGCTGCGTCGGATCGCGCTCGATCTTCCTGCGCAGGTTCGAGATGTGCACCTCGCAGGCGTGCTCGTCCCCGACGTGCTCGCTCGCCCAGAGGTGCTGCATGAGCTCGCGCCGCGAGACCACCGCCTCCGGCCGCTCGGCGAGGAGGGAGAGGACCTTGAACTCCGACAACGTCAGGTGCACGCGTGCGCCGTCGACGAGCACCTCGTGCCGGCCGAGGTCGATCTGGAGGCCCCCGAGCTTCCTGACGGTCGCGCCGCCGCCGGCGCGGTCGAGCTCGCGGCGGCGCAGGATCGCGCGCACGCGGCTGAGCAGCTCCGCGCTCGAGAACGGCTTCGTCACGTAGTCGTCCGCGCCGAGCTCGAGCCCGAGCACGCGGTCCGACTCCGCATCCCGCGCGGTGAGCATCAGGATCGGAACGTCGCTCTCCGCCCGGAGCGCGCGGCACACCTCGACCCCGGAGAGCCCGGGGAGCATGACGTCGAGGACGACGAGCCCATAGCGACCCGAGCGGCCGGACTCGAGCGCCGACGGCCCGTCGCGCTCCTCGTCGACCTCGTACCCCTCCCGCCGGAGCGTGAAGGCCACGACGTCACGGACACCGGCGTCGTCGTCGACGAGGAGGATCGTCTCGCTCACGCCGCGGTCACCCTCTCGCGCACACGCGCCGGAGTGAGGAAGATCCGGAAGACCGTCCCCTCGCCCGGGGAGGAGTCGAGCTCGATGCGGCCTCCTAGCGTCCGCACCGACTCGCGCACGATCGCGAGGCCGAGGCCGAAGCCGTGTGCGTCGCGCTCGCCGCGGTAGAAGCGGTCGAACACGTGGCGCTGCACCTCGGGGCTGATGCCCGGGCCGGAGTCCTCGACCTCGAGGGTGACCGTGTGCCCGTCGCCGTACGCACGGAGGGCGACCGAGCCGCGGGCCGTGTGCTTTGCGGCGTTCTCCCCGAGGTTGCGCAGGGCCTGCTCGAGCAGGTCTCGGTTCGCGTCGACCGCGAGGCCGTCGGTGACCTCGACGTCGACCGCAACCCCTGCGTGTGGACGGAGCCCGGCCGCGACCTCGCGCAGCAGCGGCCCGAGCTCGACCGCCTCGATCCGGGGCTGCTCCTCCCCGGAGTGCGCGCGCGCCAGGGTCAGCATCGCGCGGGCGAGGCGGGCGAGGCGGCCCGACTCGCGCTCGATGTGGGCGAGGAAGCGGTCGCGCTCGACGGGATCCTCCTTCGCGCCGGCCTGCAGCACCTCGATCGCCCCGATGATCGTCGTCAGCGGTGTGCGCAGCTCGTGCGCGGCGTTCGAGACGAATTCGCGCTCGGCCAGCTCCCGCCGCTCCTGCTCGGTGAGGTCGTCGACGACGAGCAGCGCCCAGTCGGTCTCCGGCTGGGAGGGGATGCCGGTGACGCCGAAGGCGTGCTGCGTGTCCGGCGTCACGTGCACCTGCGTGACGGACGCCCGCTCGTCGAACAGCCGCTGGGCGAAGTCGCGGAGCGCGAAGCCCTGCCATGGCTCGGGCAGCTCGTCGCCTTCCTTGAGACGGCCGCCGAGCAGCCGGCGCGCCTCGGTGTTCGCAAAGTGGACGACGAGATCCTGGTCGATCGTGAGCACGCCCTCGTGCAGCCGCTCGAGCAGGAGGCGCAGGCGGTCGCGCTCGGCCTCGACGCGGCGGAACGAGCGGCGCAGCTGGCGTCGCATCCGGTCGAAGTTGTGCGCGAGCATCCCGAACTCGTCGCGGAAGCGGTACCGCAGCGGCGTCTCGAAGTCTCCGTGTGCGATCGCCTCGGCGGCCGCGCTCAGCCGGCGCAGGCGGAGCGCGATGAGCTGCGCGAGCAGGAGCCCCACGATGACGCCGATCACGCCGGCGATCACGCCCGCCCGGAGCGCCTCGCCGTTGACGGTGTCGATTGCCTCGGCGAGATCGGGGACGCGGTTGACCACGACGAGGGCGCCGCCGTGGTAGGGAACGGCGGCGACGTACGTCCCGCCGTCCTTGTCTCCCTTGGCGAACGACTCGCCGCCCAGTGCCACGGTCACCGCGTCGCGCTCGAGGTGCGACGCCGCGGCGGCGGGTGTACGGAGGATCCGGAACCGGATGTTCTCCTGCTCCGCAAAACGCTTGAGCTTCGTGCGAGGAAGCGCAGCCCCGAGCTGCGCATCCTTGAGGGTGATGCTCTGGCCGTGACGGCGGAAGGCGTTCTCCGAGCGGTCCGAGAACTGCGAGACGACGATCGCGGTCGACGTCGCGGCGACCACCGCGAACGCGATTCCGAGCCACCAGCGCACGCCGATAGAGGGTCGGATCACGGCTCAATCGTAGGCTTCCCGGCATGCCCGAAGGGGATTCGCTGCATCGCGCGGCCCAGCGGCTGCAGGTTCTCGTCGGCGAGCAGGTCGAAGTCGAGACGCCTCATCCGCGCGCGGCGGTGAAGGGACTGGCGGAGCGGCTCGACGGCCGGCGGCTCGATGCGGTGGAGGCGGTCGGCAAGAACCTCCTGCTGCGCTTCGAGGGAGGCCTTGTCCTCCGCAGCCACCTGCGGATGAACGGCCGCTGGCGGGTGGAGCCGCGCGGCACGCCGCGCAACGGGAAGCCGTGGCTCGTGCTGCGGGGAGCCGAGCAAGAGGGCGTCCTGTGGAACGGCGCCGTCCTCGAGCTCGTCGGCGCGCGCGGGGCACCAAGGCTCGGGCCGGACATCCTCGGCGACCCGCCCGATTTCGAGACGATGTCCGCACGGCTGCGGAGTGAGTCGCCGGAGCGCGAGATCGGCGATGCCCTCCTCGACCAGCGGCTCGTGTCCGGGATCGGCAACCTCTGGCGGGCCGAAGCGCTCTGGGAGGCGCGCGTCTCACCGTGGGGGCGACTCGGCGAGGCTGCCGACGAAGATCTCCACACGGTGCTCGAGGCTGCGCACAGGCTGATGCGGTCGGCCCTCACAGGGCCGCGACCGCCGAGGCGGGTCTACCGGCGTGCCGGCCGAGCGTGTCCCCGCTGCGGCGGTCGCATCCGCTCGGCGCCGCCGGGCGACAACGCGCGCACCGCGTACTGGTGCCCGGAGTGCCAAAAGTAGGAGGCGACGCGGGGGCGTCGTAGGAGACTCGGATGCGCGCGCCGCACCTCAACGACACGCTCCGCCGCTTCTGCCTCGGCGCGTTCGCCGTCTTCACGCGCGAGCTGGAGGACGGCACGCCGCTCCCGTTCTCCTTCGAGGAGCACGGCTCGTACGGCCGGCCGACGCTCTACGAGTACCGCCCGCTCGTGCGCGGGTTCGTCGAGGCGCGGACCGAACGGCTTTTCGCGCGCGTCGACGTCCAGGACGCGGTCGCCGACCTGCTCGGCGAGCCGGCGGCGCGGATCTTCGCTCACGCGCATGATGGAGACGTGCGCGACGAGCGTCGCGCGGTCTACCGCAGCGTCCTCGTGCCGCTGCTCGTGCGCACGGCCGAGAACTGCGGCGGCTTCGACTGGGACGACAGCGCCTTCGCGCGCGCCTACGAGGAGCTAGAGGCATCGCTCTACGGCGAGGGCCACGCGTACGGCGCGGTGGCGCCGCTCATCGGGCTGTCGGTCGGGACGCAGATCGAGCTCGGCGACGGGATCCGCGTGCGGGTCGCGGCAACCGGAGAGCTCGCTGCGATGTGGCCCGAGGCGGCAGGTCTGCTCCCTCGCGACTTCGGCCGCGAGCCCGACCGGATCTGCGTGCTCGAGCTCGAGCGCTCGCTGCCGAGCGGCACGAACGACGCGCCCGACGCGCCCGGTGAGCTCGCCGACGCGGTCACCGCCATCCGCCTCGCCACCTCGGCGCCGGTCGGCGCCGGGCCTGTCCTGTTCGAGCGGCTCGACTGGCGGCCGTACGGGATCCGGCCGGTGCTGCCGATCGCGGCGACGGCCCCGCCGGGCGAGCCGACCCGCCTCGATCCGTTCCGCGCCTCGGTCGCGACCGACATCCGCGTCCGCCTGTCCGCGGCCGACGACGACGCGTACCTCGGTGACGCGCTCGACCGCTGGGAGCTCTCCCTGTTCCAGTCGGAGCCGTTTCGCGGCGAGCAGCTGCGACACGCGCTCGAGGCCGCGCTCGGCGAGGGCGACGGGGCCTGGGCCGCTGCGATGCGCGGCGCCGCCCTGCTCGGGTCGACGCCGTCGGAGCGCGCAGACCTCGCCGAGCAACTGCGAAAGCCGAGCTGCGAGCTGGTGCGGCGTCTCCTCGTCGCAGTACTCCTGCACGGCGACCGTCGCGCGCTCGTGCGCGACCTCGACGAGGCGCTGCTCGGCGTCACGGGCGGCGCGGTCGCGAGCCTTCAGCAACGCGCCAGCTAGCCGGCACAGACACGTCACGTATTGCCGCCTACCCTCGGGACATGGAAGAGGCGCGTGCGGTGCTGGCACGGCTGGAGCGGATCGAGGCGCTGGAACGCGAGGACGCCGGGATGAAGCCGCTCCTCGCCGAACTGCGCGAGCTCGTGCGCGAAGCGACCGACTGGGCCGAGCGCGAACGCGATCCCCGGGCGCGGGCGGCGGCGGCGGCGCTCGCCGAGGCAGAACGCGGCGACGCGAACCCGATGTTGCCCTTACACCGTTCTCACGAGCAGGCAGTACCTTCCGCTTCCGCGGCTGCGGCCGCCCCAATCGGGTGACAAAGCTTCCCATGCATGACGCCGATAGCCGAGTTGTAACTGCGGTGATGCGGCTTCTCTCCAACCGGAAGATTCAGCTCGCGCTGAACGGCGGCTTCGGCTTCGTTCTGCTCGGGGTGGCGTTCGTGAGCGTGCGCCACTTCGTCGGCAAGGGGTGGCCGATCCACCACGCCGACCCGGTGCTCGTGACCGCAGCGGCCCTGCTCTTCCTCGCTGCCTACGCCTTCAAGGCGTGGGGCTGGCAGCGGCTCTTTCATGCGAGCGAGCGGCCGACCGCCGACGCGCTCGCCTTCGCAGGCGGCGCCGCGTGCGTCGGCGGGATCGCCCTGCCGGGCCGCGTCGACGACGCCATTCGCATCGCCATCGTGAAGCGCTACCCCGGGACGAAGACGGGGATCGGGACGCTCGGCCTCAGCCTCATCGTCCTCGGGATGCTCGACAACGCGGCCCTGACGCCGCTCGCGTCGGTTGCCGCCGCCGGCTCGAGCCACTGGACCGCGCGCGCCGGATTCGCGGTCGTCGCCGCCGCGGGGATCGCGGCCGCCGCGGTCGTCGCCTTCCTGCCACGGATCGCCCGCTTGCCTTGGGTGACACGCCGCCGCTCCGGCCGCTGGCTGGCCCAGCACACGCACTGCACGAAGGAGGCGTGGGCGGCCTGGCTCTTCATCTCGGTCTCGTGGAGCCTCCGCGGCCTCGCCGTCTTCCTGCTGCTCAACGCTCTCTCGATGCCTGGCTCGTTCGTGCTCGCGCTCGCGTTCCTCGTCGCTTCGGCGGCGTCGGCCGCGCTCCCGATCGCTCCCGCCGGTGCCGCCACGCAGGCGGGCGCGGGCGCCGCGATCCTCGTCCTCAGCGGCGTCCACACGGCCGACGCGGTCGCGTTCTCGATTGCCGCGCAGGCGCTGGTGATCGTGACGGGCGCTGCGGTGATCCTTCTCATCGCCTCCTGGCGGCTCGCCGTCCGCGTGCGCCGCCCGCGCGTCGCTCCCGCAGCGGCCTAGCCGGCTCCTTCGGCCGCCGGTCCGCTGGCGACGAAGTCCCTCTCGCGCACGAGCACGAAGGCGAGGATCGCGCCTGCGAAGAGAACGAACGCCGCGACGAGGAGGATCTCGTTCAGGCCGCTGATGAATGCGGCATGGGCATTCGGAAAAGACACCTGACCGGAGGCGACGAGCGCAGGCGCGGAGTTCGCTTGGCAAACCGCTATTCCGTGACCAAAGTGGAGACAGTGGCTGTTGAGATACGAGGCGATCCGGCTCTGGAAGATCGCGCCCAGCGCGGCGATGCCGGTGGCGATCCCGACCTGCCGGAACGTGTTGTTGATCCCGGAGGCCATCCCCGCCCGCCGCGGCTCGACGACGCTCACCGCGGTTGCCGCGAGCGGCGCGTTGACCATCCCGATCCCGATCCCGCCGACGATGAAGCCGGGCAGCAGCGTCGTCCAGCCGGAGTCGAGCTTGATTCCCCACATCAACAGCAGCGCGACACCGATGACCGCGAGTCCTCCACCGAGGAACAACCGCACGGGGAGCCTCGCCGACAACCGGCCGGCAATCGGCGCGACGACGAACGAGACAAGGGAGAGCGGTAGGAAGCGGACGCCGGCCCAGACGGCGGAGTGTCCGAGCACGCTCTCGAGGTAGATCGCGAGGTACAGGAACTGGGCGAACATCCCGGAGGACATCGCGAACGCGGTGATCTGCGCGCCCGTGAACGTCGGCACCCGGAAGAGCCGGAGGTCGAACATCGGGGACGCCTGTCGCAACTCGACGGCGCCGAAGACGACCAGCAGGATCGCTCCCGCGGCGAAGAGGCCGATCACGCGTCCGCTCGACCAGCCCCAGTCGTTGCCGCGCAGGAGTCCGAGCACGAGCGCGAACAGGCCGGCCGTGAGCGTCACGAGCCCCGGGAGATCCAGGTTGGCGCGTTCGTCGTCGCGCGTCTCGTGCAACGCGCGAACCCCGGCGAGGATGCAGGCCGCCCCGATCGGGATGTTCACGAAGAAGATCCAGCGCCAGCCGACATAGGTTGTGAGCGCGCCGCCGACGAGCGGCCCGATCGCGACCGCCATCCCGACCGTCGCGCCCCAGATCCCGAATGCCGTTCCGCGCTCGCGGCCGTGGAACTCCTGCGAGATGATCGCGAGCGAGACAGCGAACATCCCCGCGCCGCCGATTCCCTGCGCGCCGCGCGCGAGGATCAGCCAGAGCGGGGAGTTCGCGGCACCACACAGCGCCGAGGCGCATGTGAAGAGGGCAATCGCGACGAGAAAGACCCGCTTGCGCCCCAGGAGGTCGCCGAGCGAGCCCGCGTTGAGCATCGTCGCCGCGAGGGTCAGCGCGTACGCGTCCACGACCCACTGCAGATCGGTGAAGGAGGTGTGCAGCTCCTTTTCGATATCGGGCAGCGCGACGTTGACTACGGTGATGTCGAGGAGCAGCATGAACACTGCCACGCACACCACGATGAGAACACGCCATTTCCGCTCCATTACGCGGAAACTAACGAAGCAGGAGTCGACTACGGCGGTACGAAAGGTCAGCAGGGATGGGTCTCACGCGGTTACTAGCGCGTCCGCAAGCGCGGACGGCGGATAGCGGTCCGGCCATGGCCAGGGTGATCGCCTTCGCCAACCAGAAGGGCGGCGTCGCGAAGACGACGACCACGCTCAACCTCGGTGTGGCGCTCGTCGAGAAGGGGCTGCGCGTGCTCGCGGTCGACCTCGACCCGCAGGGCAACCTCACCATGTCGCAGGGCTGGAACCCGGACGAGATCGACCGCTCGATGTTCGACGTCCTCGTCAACCGGCTCGCGCTGAGCGAGATCATCCGCACGAACGAGCTCGACGTCGGCGTCTCGTCGATCGACCTCGCGGGTGCCGAGCTCGCACTCGCCTCGATGATCGGCCGCGAGCGCGCGCTCGAGAAAGCGCTGGCGACGGTGCGCGAGAACTACGACTACATCCTCATCGACACGCCGCCGTCGCTCGGCCTGCTGACGATCAACGCGCTCGTCGCGGCCGACGGCGTGATCGTGCCCGTCCAGTGCGAGTACCTCTCGCTGCGCGGGCTCGTCCAGCTCGAGAACACGCTGTCGATGATCCGCGAGAACCTCAACCCGAACGTCGGGATTCAGGGCATTCTGGCGACCATGTTCGACCGGCGGCTTCTCCATTCGCGCGAGGCGGTCGAGATCCTGAAGGAGAATTTCGGCGACCTCGTCCTCAACACGAAGATCCGCAAGACGGTGCGCTACGCCGAGGCGCCGGTGAAGGGGCAGTCGATCCTCAAGTACGACCCGTCCGGCGAGGCAGCCGGGATGTACCGTGATCTCGCGAAGGAGGTGCTCGATGGCGCGTCGGCGCGCCAGCATGCGTGAAGGCCCGCTAGCGGAGCTCTTCCGTGCGACGGAAGCTGCGCAGAAGCAGGCGGAGCAGCACGGCGAAGCCGAGCCGCAGCCGCCTGAGGACGCCGCGACGACCGCTCCCGAAGCTCCGACCGAGCCGGACGAGCGGACGGTCGAGCACGTCCCGAGCTGGGAGGAGACCGGGGTCGAAACGGCTATCGAGACTCCGATCCCGACGCCGCCGACGCCTACGCCGGATCCCACGCCGGGGCCGACGCTGCCCGATCCTCAGCCTCCTGCTCCAACGCCCGATCCGGACCCGGTACCGCCGTCTCCGGCGCCCGAGCTGCGCCCGGCCGATCTGCCTCCGGTCTCGCACTACCTCGAGCCGTTGCCGGAGTCGCCCGCGCGGCTGCATCGCGCAGGCGCCGACGCGGGTGCCTACCTGGCGGTGATCAAGGTCGTCGGCGTCGGCGGAGCCGGTCTCAACGCCGTCAACCGCATGATCGACGCCGGCATCAGCCAGGTCGAGTTCATCGCCGTCAACACCGACATCCAGGCGCTCAGGACAAGTGACGCGCCGGTCAAGATCCACATCGGCCGCGAGCTCACCCAGGGGCTCGGCTCCGGCGCCGACCCCGACGTGGGACGCCGCGCGGCCGACGAGGCCTACGACGAGCTGAAGCAGGAGCTGAGAGGCGCCGACATGGTCTTCGTCGCGGCCGGCGAGGGCGGAGGCACCGGCTCGGGTGCCGCGCCTATCGTCGCGCGGATCTCCCGCGAGCTCGGCGCGCTCACCGTCGGCATCGTCACGACGCCGTTCAAGTTCGAAGGGACGAAACGGCGCAGCCAAGCGGAGAAGGGGATCGTCGACCTTCGCTCGGCGTGCGACACGACGATCGTGATCCCGAACGACAGGTTGCTCGAGGTGCTCGAGCGGTCGACCTCGATGCTCGACGCCTTCAAGGTCGCCGACGACGTGCTGCGCCAGGGCGTGCAAGGCATCTGCGACCTGATCACGATGCCCGGCCTCATCAACCTCGACTTCGCGGACGTGCGCACGATCATGTCCGACTCCGACACGGCCCTCATGGGCATCGGCTTCTCGTCCTCGACCGGCGACGGCCGGGCGCGAGAGGCCGCGGAGCGCGCCTTGCGCTCGCCGCTCATCGACGCCGAGATCACCGGCGCGCGCGGCATCCTGCTCTCGATTGCGGGTGGAGACGACCTGACGCTCGTCGAGGTGAACGAGGCCGCCGAGGTGATCCGCGCCGCCGCCACCGACGACACGAACATCATCTTCGGCGCGACCGTCGACGACCGGCTGAACGGCCAGGTCTGGGTGACCGTCGTCGCCACCGGCTTCGGAGGCCGTGGGAGGCGCCCGCGGGGCGACGGCTTCGCTCCGCCGGCCGAGCAACGGCGCCCGCCGGGCCCGCCGGGTGAGGGTGGCGACCTCGACGTGCCGTCCTTCCTCCGCACCTGACGCAGGAGCCCGCCGTCGACTCGTACCTCGCCATCGCCTCGAAGCGGGACGTGCGCGCCTACTCGGACGCGGCGATCCCACCCGAGGTGCGCGAGCGGATCCTCGACTCGGGGCGGCTGTCCGGCAGCTCGAGGAACCGGCAGCGGTGGGAGTTCGTCGTCGTCTCCGGCGATGCGCAAGAACGTCTGAGTGAGGCCGTCTACGCGCCCGAGAACGTCAGCTCGGCCGCGCTCGTCGTCGCGATCGTGGGCGAGGCGGGAGCCTTCGACGTCGGCCGCTGCGCACAGAACATGATGCTCGGGGCCTGGGGTGAGGGCGTCGTCTCCTGCCCGAACGGCGTGCGCGACGCCGATGCTGCCGCGGCGATCTGTGGCGGCGAGGTGCGGGCGATCCTCTCCTTCGGCTACCCGGCGCGAGCGCGCACACCGGCAAGCCACACCGCCGAGGAGTGGTCGGCGCGGGCGGACCGCAAGCCGCTCTCGGAGCTCGTGCGCGAGACGTCGTAGCTCCGACGGCAGCGCGGGCGCTGACCCGCGAAGGCGGCGAGGAGGCTGCTCGCGTTCACGTCGAACGCGATCCGCACGGTCGCCGGTCGTCGCGTCCGCAGCTCGACCATCCCATCGCTGCTCGGCAGGAGGCAGCCAGTCGAGGCCTGCCAGTACGGCGACCAGCGCACGGCGAGGTCGTACGTTCCGCCGCGCGAGGCGCGAACGACGAGGCGCGACTCCTTGAACGCGAGCACGCTCGGTTCGCCGGGCCCACTCACGATCTGCCGTGGATGGGGGACGGCGTAGATCGAGACCTCCCGGGTCGAGAAGACGCGACGCAGATCGGTGCGCCCGCTGCGCACGAGCCGCTTTTCGGCGCGTGAGCTGTAATCCGGCGGCGAGCGCGTCAGTACGACGTAGGCGACGCCGAGCCGCCGCAGCCAGCCGAGGTACTGCGCCGGAGCGAGGGTTCGGTGCCGGTAGAGGATCGCGTCGAACGGGAAGTCGTCCTGGCGGAACCAGCCGCGCGCGAGCGGGATCTTGGCGGTGGCGAGGTAGTACGCGGGCCAGTGATCGGCCGTGTCGACCGCCTCGACGCGATACCCGGGACGAAGGTTCGCGCGGAGGTATGAGACCGGCGCCCGCCAGAGGGCGGCACGGTCGGTCACGTCCTGGTTCCCACGGGCCCAGCTGGCCGCGAGCGGAGTCACGTTCCACGAGAGCGCGAGCGCGAGAACGGCCACCGAGACCTTGACCGGACGCCAGCGGCGCAGCGCGAGCACGAGCAACGCCAACGGCACGGCAAAGAAGCGCAGGCGGGCGACGTTGTCTCCGAGCCCCGACGGCACGACGTAGACGAATACGACCGTGATCGCGTACGTCGCGAAGACGAAGCGAAGCAGGCGCGCCCGCTCGAGGCGCAGCGTGCAGGCGAATCCGATGGCGCAGAAGGCGAGCGCTCCCGCCATGGAGAGGGTCGGGAAGCTCTGCGCGCCGCCGAAGGGAAAGAGCCGCAGCACCACGAGCTCCGTCCCGGCGGCCGCTGCGAGCGCGAGTGCCGGCACGACACGCCCGCGCAGCGGTGCGCGCCGCGCAACGGCGACCCCGACGAGGACGACGGCCAGCAGGACGAGGGCGACCGGGCTCGCCGCGAGCACGAGCAACGTCAGGCCGGCCCCGACCCAGCGACGCCCGGAGCGGAACGCGACCAGCGCGAGCAGGGCCAGGGTCACGCCGAGCGAGAAGGGGTACTCGGCCGTGATCACCACTCCCGACCACACGACGGCAAATGCCCGCACGGCCCAGTTCGCGGCAGGTCCCCACTCGCGCTGGAGGAGCACGGCGAACGCACCGGCAGCGACCGCGGCCGCAAGCACGGCGAGCAGACGGATCCCGAGCAGCGCGGCGAGCGGGTAGTAGAGGACGCTGTAGCCGACGAACGCGTAGCGCCCGGCGTACCAGAAGTTGTCCCAGAGCGCGAAGCCGTGGCCGAGGAAGAGCGCGCGCTGGTACTCGTGAGCGGCGAGATCGCCGGCCGGCGGGGCGAGCCACACGAGCAGCGACGCGACGGCCGCCGCAAGGCCCGTGCAGAGCACGGCTTCGCGTGCGACCGGCGGCCGCCACCTTGGCGTACGCCCGGGGTCGGCGTAGGGCACGGTGGCCATTCGCCAAAGCGTACGCTCGCGGGCATGAGAGGTGCGCTGGCAGCCGGCCACCCGCTGACCGCGGAGGCGGGGGCGGACATCCTGCGTGCCGGGGGGAACGCCGTCGACGCGTGCATCGCCGCTGCCGCGGTCTCGTGGGTCTGCGAGAGCTCGCTCACCGGTCCCGGTGGCGGAGGCTTCCTCCTCGTCCATCTGGCGGGTGAGGGGCGCACGCACCTGCTCGACTTCTTCGTCGACCTGCCGGAGCAGACGCCCGCCTCGCTCCAGCTCGTCGAGCTCGTCGTCGACTTCGGCGACTCGCAGCAGATCTTCTACACCGGCCCCGCGTCGGTCGCGGTCCCGGGAACCGTGGCCGGGCTCTGGGACGCGCATTCCCGCTGGGGATCGATGCCCTGGCCCGAGTTGCTCGCGCCGGCGGCGAGGCTCGCCCGCGACGGATTCGTCCTCGACGAGCCGCGCGCATACCTGCACGAGATCCTCGACCCGCTGCTCCGGCACGCGCCTGAGGGAGACGCGTTGTACGGGCCGGGACGGGCGCGGCACAAGGGGGAGCGCTTTGCGCTGCCGGAGCTCGGGGACACGCTCGAGCTGCTCGCGGCCGCGGGTGCCGACTGCTTCTACCGGGGCGAGCTGGCGCAGCGCATCGCCGCCCATGTGCCGATCACACGAGAAGACCTCGGCCGCTACGAGGTGATCGAGCGCGAGCCTCTCGCCGCCACGTTCCGCGACGGCGAGCTCCGGACGAATCCACCGCCGTCGAGCGGAGGCCGCCTGCTCGCGGTCGGGCTCGAAGAGCTCGGCCCTGCAGAGGCGACGCCGTCGGCGATTGCGCGGGCGATGGAGGCGCAGGAAGCCATGCGGCGCGAAGAGGGCGTAGGCGGCACGACGCACATCAGCGTGGTCGACGGCGAGGGCGACGCGGCGTCGCTCTCGTGCTCGCTCGGCTCCGGCAGCGGCATCGTCGTGCCGGGCACCGGCATCCACCTCAACAACATGCTCGGCGAGACTCACCTCGCGGGCGACGCGCAGCCCGGGGCGCGGCTGATGTCGCTGATGACGCCCTCGATCTTCCTCGAGCAAGGCAGGCCGCGGCTCGTCCTCGGGTCGGCGGGCAGCTCCCGGCTGCACGGTGCGATCCTGCAGGTCGTGGCGAACGTCCTCGCACGCGGGCTCGGGGTGGAGGAGGCGGTGGACGCGCGGCGGATCCACGTCGAGAAGGGCGTAGCGCATTGCGAGGACCCGGCCGTGGCGGACGAGCTCGAGGCGGCCGGCTACGCGGTCGTCCGCTGGCGGGAGCGGAACCTCTTCTTCGGCGGTGTCTCGGCCGTCGAGATCCGGGAGGACGGCTCCCTCGCAGCCGCCGGCGACCCGCGTCGGGGCGGCGGCGGGGTGGTAGTCGCGTGACGATGGACTTCCTCGTCCGCCATGCCGATCCGTCGGACGCCGAGCAGCTGACTCTGCTCGCCGATGCGGTGAGCGCCGAGCCGGAGGGCTGGCTGATCAGCATCGCCGGCGAGTGGCGCAGCGCAGGCGACGAGCGCCGCTTCCTCAAGGCGCTGCGGCGGTACGCCCATGCCGCGGTCTTCGTCGCGGAGCGCGAGGACGGGACCCTCGTCGGCCGCCTGTCGGTCGGGCGCGACCCGCATCCCGCGAGCACGCACGTCGCCGACGTCGGGCTGATGGTCGCGCTCGACGCGCGCCGGCAGGGGGTCGGGAAGGCGCTCTTGCAGGCGGCGGTGGACTGGGGGCGCGAGGCCGGCGTCCGCAAGCTCGAGCTGCACGTCTTCCCGTGGAACGAAGCGGCGATCGCCCTCTACGACGCGTTCGGCTTCGAGCGCGAGGGCTACCGCAAGCGGCACTACCGCCGCGGCGGCGAGTTCGTCGACGCGATCCTGATGGCCTACGAGGTCGAGTAGCTCAGCTCGACGGGCACGCCGGCGGCGAGCGTCTGGAAGACGACGCAGTACCGCTCGGTGAGCTCGATCAGCTTCGCCAGTTTCTCCTCGGGCGCATCCGAGGCGAGGTCGAAGCGCAGCCGGATCGCCGCGAAGCCGACGGGAGCTTCACGGTCGACGCCGAGCGTGCCGCGAAAGTCGAGGTCGCCCTCGGCGTGGACGCTGCCGGCGACGTCGAGCTCCAGCGAGGTGGCGACCGAGCGAAGCGTCACACCGGCACAGGCGACGAGCGCCTCGAGCAGCATGTCGCCGGAGCACGCGAGCGCGCCGGTGCCGCCGGTTGCGGGATGGAGCCCCGCCTCGACGAGCTGGCGGCCGGTGTCGACCTTGCACGCGATCTTCTCCTCGTCGAGCTGCCCCTGGGCACGGAGGACGATGAGCGCCGTCGCCGCGTCGGACCGGTATCGGTCCTTCAACGGCTTCTGGATCGCCTGCAGCTCGGCCCGGTCCATCCTTGGAACATGGTTGCACGCGGTACTAGAGTCGGGGCGCACCCCAGCAAGGAGGACTGAATGGCCACAGTCGCCGCGACGCTCGACGAGCTGCGCGCAACCTTCACCGGCAGCCTTTTGGAGCCCGCCGACCCGGCGTACGAGGAGGCGCGCCGTGTCCATAACGCGATGATCGATCGCCGGCCGGCGTTGATCGCGCAGTGCCGGAACACCGCCGACATCGTCGACGCGCTGCATTTTGCTCGGCGCGCCGGGATGGAGGTCTGCGTCCGCGGCGGCGGGCACAACGTCGCCGGCCGCGCCGTGATGGACGACGCGCTGATGATCGACCTGTCGCCGATGCGGGGCATCCACGTGGATCGCGACGCGATGACGCTGCGTGCACAGGGCGGGTGCCTCTGGGCCGAGCTAAACCGTGAAGCGGCGCTGCACGGCCTCGCGACGACCGGCGGCGCGATCTCCCACACCGGAGTGTCGGGGCTCACGCTCGGCGGCGGCCTCGGCTGGCTGATGGCGAAACACGGTCTCGCCGCCGACAACGTGCTCGCCGTCGAGCTCGTCACCGCGGACGGGCGAGTGCTCGACGTGACCGCGGGGTCCGACCCGGATCTGTTCTGGGCACTGCGGGGCGGGGGCGGCAACTTCGGGATCGCCGCCTCGATCAAGTTCCGCCTTCATCCGCTGCCTCCCGTGACGGGTGGGCTGATCGCTCACCCCGTGGAGCGGGCCGGGGAGATGCTTCGCTTCTACCGCGACGCGGCACCGACCGCGTCTGACGACCTCACCGTTTTCGCGGGTCTCGTCCATGCGCCCGACGGCTCGGGGATGAAGCTCGCGGCCCTGATCGTCTTCCACACCGGGCCGCCGGACGAGGCGGAGCGGGAGCTCGCGCCGTTCAAGGAGTGGGGGCCGCCGGTGATGGTCGAAGTCGGGCCTGTGCCGTACCCGGCGTTCAACACGATCCTCGACGAGGCGTATCCGCATGGCCTACGCAACTATTGGCTCTCCTCCTTCACGGAAGGGCTTCCGGACGGGCTGATCGACACGATGGTCGACCGGTTCCTGCAGGTGCCGTCGCCGATGAGCGGCATGGTGCTCGAGCACTTCCACGGTGCAGTCACGCGGGTGGGAGCGTCGGACACCGCCGTCCCGCACCGCAACGAGGGATTCAACCTCCTGCTGCCCTCCGTGTGGGAGAGCGCGGCCGACGACGATGCGAACGTCGCCTGGACGAAGGACACCTTTGCCGCGATGAAGGAGTTCTTCACGGGCGGGCGTTGGCTCAACTATCTCGCCGACGATCAGGGCGACGACGCAATCCGCGGTGCGTACGGGGCGAACTACGAGCGCCTCGTCGAGTTGAAGCGGCGCTACGACCCGGAAAACGTGTTCCGGGCGAACCACAACATCGCCTCGTAGAACGCCGGCGATTCGGCCACGGCCGCCGCGGGTACCTCCCCGGCCGTGGCCGACCGCGTCGCACTCGTCACCGGCGCGAACACGGGCATCGGGCTCGCGATCGCCGAGCGCCTGCTCGCCGACGGCTGGAGGCTCGGGTACGCGACACAGGACAACGAGGAGCGGCATGAAGGGCCGTTCGTCGATCTGCAGAAGCGCTACGGGGACGAGGGGATCCACTGGATCTGGGGCAACATCGGCGATCCCGACGTGCCCGAGCGACTCGTCGCCGAGACGGTGGAGAAGCTCGGCAGGCTCGACGCGCTCGTCAACAACGCCGGCCTCTCGACCGCGAAGCCGTTCCTCGAGCTGACGGTCGACGACTTCGACCTCACCTTCGACGTCGACGTGCGCGGCAGCTTCCTCGCGGCACAGGCAGCGGCTCGGCGGATGAAGGATCGGGGCGGCGGCTCGATCGTGAACATCACGTCCGTCCACGAGCACATCCCGCGGCCCGACTTCGCGGTCTATGCGGCCGCGAAGGCTGCGCTCGGGATGCTGAGCCGGAACCTCGCGCTCGAGCTCGCGCAGTACGGGATCCGTGTCAACTCCGTCGCGCCGGGCGTGATCGCGACGCCGCGCAACGAGGCCGACGCCGAGCGCCTCGACCCCGAGGTGCCGCTCGGCCGGCCCGGCAAGCCCGAGGAGGTCGCGGCCCTCGTCGCGTGGCTGTGCTCGGAGGAGGCGACGTACGTGACCGGCTCGAGCTACGTGATCGACGGGGGCATGACTCAGCAGGTCGTCTCGGTCCCGGCCTGAGGGACGGCCAGCCTTGCCTGGCCGCCCCTCGCGCGCTTGCCGTCGCGAGCGCTGCTAGCTGAGCCGGCCGGCTACGGTGCCGGAGATCGCGAACGTGTCCCCGGCCGGGTCGGACTGCGACCCGTAGAGCCGGCAGATGGTCTGAGTCTGGCCCATCGGGCACGAGTCCTCGACCTGCGAGCGCGAGGACCTGCCCAGCGTCAGCGGTGGACCGAGACGCACGCCCGCAAGCCGTGGGCCAGGCCTGCCCCGTTGTAGACCCATTCGTGCCTCGCGACGTTGTTGACCGCCACCTCGGCGCAGAGCCAGACGTCCCCGCGGAATGTGTGCGGCAGCGCGAACGTCGGCCAGTAGTGGCTCTGCGACTGGGCGAGATGCAGCGGCTGGGCCCGGCGATCGACGACGCGGGCGCCGGTGAAGACTCTGCCGTGCCAGGTCGTAGCGGCCCAGCACGTCGCCTTCGTCTGGCCGATCGGATCGCACGTGTAGCGCTCGAGGTCGATCCTCCATCTGTCGTTCGGCCAGAACATGTCCGTGTCGTCGAACAACGTCCGGATCTCCGTCACCCGCCGCCCAGAGCCGACCACGCCGATGCACTGCGAACCGTACGAGCTCGATTTCGCGCATTGCCTACCGCTGCTCGTGGTCGCCGCGCTCGCATTCGGGCCGGCCAGCTCCCAGCGAGTGAACGAGCTGACGGCCACCACGCCGACGAGCACGGCCGCGAATACCGCGAGTCGGCGCCGTCGCGCCCGCCTCTTCGCCTCCGCGATCAGGGGATCGAACTGGAGAGGAAGCTGCGGAACCGAGAGTGACATGACGCTATTCTCGCTACAACCATCGGCCCGGTCAAGCGCGGCGAGCGACCCAGATGCCGGTTCCCCCGGCGCCCACCGCTGCGGCTGCGCCCGCGATCGTCCACGCGAGTCCGTGGTTCGAAGGCGCGGCGGAGAGGGCGACGACAAGCCCAGCCACCCCGAGGCCGGCGAGCGCGAGGACAGCGACGCCGGCTCCGCGCCGCCACGCGAGCAGCGAATCGGCGCGGACTCCCCACCGTTCGTCGAGCGACCAGCCCGACAGCTCGCCACAGAGGAGAAGGAGCACGGCGACGAGCGGCGCGCTCGCGTCGATCCGGTGCCCCGCCACGGCGACCGCGGCGACGTACGTCCCGCCCGCGATGAAGAGCGCCAAGCCGAGGCCGCGGCCGCCGAGCACGAGCGCAGCCACGAGCAGCAACGTCCCGAGCGCCGCACCCGGTGCGAACGCGCCCGCGTGCGGGCCGGCGTGGACAAGCGCGTCGGCGAGGACTCCGCCGTACGCAGCCGCCGCTCCCAACGCGGGTGCTACACGGGCCGGGCGAAGTGCCTGAACGAGTTCACCTCCTCGAGGGGGACGGCGAGCGGCTCTCCCTCCCGCCACGTGACGACCGGCACGCCGACCTGCTCGTAGCGCCAGCGCAGCGCCTCGCGGGAGAGCCGCCAGAGCCGGTGCGCGAGCTGCGCCGCCGAGTCGGGATCCGGCGCAACGAGCTCGAGCGGCGACACCTCGACCACGACCAGGTCGTATCCCCGCGCGCGCAGGTCGAGCAGCGCGCTGGCGGTGCGGTTGTCGAGCAGCGGAGTGATCGCGAGGACGAGCGCCTGCGGCGGCAGCGTCCGGGGCGGCAGCACGTCGACGTCGCGCCAGGCGTAGCTGTGCACGATCTGGCTCGTCAGCAACGTGTCGACGATCTGGTAGAGCTGCCGCGTCCCCGACGCCGGTACGAGCCAGGAGAGGAAGCCGCCGAAGCCGACGAGCCCCACGCGGTCCTTCCGCTCGAGGTAGCGATGCGCGAGCGTTGCCGCGGCACGCACGGCGCGGTCGTTCGTGCTGCGTCCCTCGACGCGCACCTCGCCGAACGTGTCGAGGAAGAGGACCACGTCGGTGTTGCGCTCGAGGTGTTGCTCGTTCACCCAGAGCGCGCCGCGGAGCGCGGTCGCGCGCCAGTTGACGCGGCGTAGCCGATCGCCCGGCTGCCATTCGCGGAGGTCGGCGAACTCGATCCCCTCTCCGCGGGCCCGCGAGACCTGGTTCCCGGCGAAGACCTGCGTCTCGAGCGGCGCCACAAGCGAGCGGAGCGTCTGCTCGCCCGGGTAGACGCGCAGCGCGTAAGGCTCGCCCGCCGTGCTCTCCCACGAGCGGAAGCCGAGCGTGTCGCGCGCCCGGACGAGCAACGGCCCGATCGAGAACGCACCCCACCGCTCGCAGCGCAGCTTCAGCTCGACCGCTTGCTCCTCACCGGCGCGGAGGCGGACCGCCCGCGCCGGCCCTCCCTCGGCGCCGAGCTGCGGCGGCAGCGGGACGAGCAACTCGAGCCGCTCGACGTTGTCGGTTGCGGACAGCTCGACTGTCACCGTGATCTCGTCGCCCTCGAGCACACGATCGCGGTCGAGCGAGACCCGCACCGCGACCTCCGGCTCGCGCCAGGCGACCGCAGCGACGAGCGCGAGCAGGAAGGGAGCGGCGAGGGCGACCGGCTCGGCCCGGCCGAGCGCGAGCCCCGCGATGAGCCCGGCGGCGGCGAGCGAGCCGTACGCGGGTAGCCGCCGCGAGGTGAAGCCCGTCACGCGTCTGCGGCGCGGACGGCGTCCTCGGCGGGCGGCGTCGGCACCGTCGCGAGCGCCTCCGCTACGACGTCCTCGCTGCGCAGCCGCTGCACCCAGAGCTCCGGCCGCACCATCAGCCTGTGCGCGAGCGCGGGCACGGCGATCGCCTTCACGTCCTCGGGGGTGACGAAGTCGCGACCGGAGAGCGCCGCCTTCGCGCGCGCGAGCTTGACGAGGGCGATGCTGCCGCGCGGGCTCGCTCCGACCGCGAGGCGTTGTGACTCTCGCGTGGCCGTCACGAGGTCGACGACGTAGCCCTGGATCGCGTCCGAGACGTGCACCTGCTCGAGCGCGCGCTGCATCTCCAAGAGCGTCGCCGCGTCGACCACGGGTTCGAGCTCCACTTCGTCGACGCCGCGCTCGAGCCGGCGCTGGAGCATCTCGATCTCGGCCTCGCGCGCCGGGTAGCCGATCGAGATGCGCACGAGGAACCGGTCGAGCTGCGCCTCGGGGAGGGGGTACGTCCCCTCGTACTCGATCGGGTTCTGCGTCGCGAGCACGAGGAACGGCGGCTCGAGCCGGTGCGTCGTGTTCTCGATCGTCACCTGCCGCTCCTGCATCGCCTCGAGCAGCGCGGCCTGCGTCTTGGGCGGGGCGCGGTTGATCTCGTCCGAGAGCAGGAGGTTGGCGAAGATCGGGCCCGGGCGGAAGACGAACTCGGTCGTCCGCTGGTCGAAGATCTGCGACCCGGTCACGTCGCCGGGCATGAGGTCGGGCGTGAACTGGATCCGCGCGAACCGGAGCGACGTCGCCTGCGCGAACGACCGCGCGATCAGCGTCTTCGCGAGCCCCGGGTAGTCCTCGAGCAGCACGTGGCCGTCGCTCAGCAGCGCGAGCAGGATCAGCTCGAGCGGGCCGCGCTTGCCGACGATCGCCTTCTCGACCTCGGCGAGGATCGACTCGGCGCGATCGCGCAGGTCCGCGAGCGCCGTCACAGGGCCTCCACCGCCTCGATCACCGCGACGACCTGCTCGCGCTGCACGCCCGGGCCGTGCCGGTCGTCGGGATCGGGCCGGTCGGGGCGCAGCAGCTCCCAGACCTCGTCCCCGAGCAGCGCCTGTGCGGTCTCGGGTCGGCGCTCGAGTGCGATCCCGTGCCTCGCGGCGAGGCGCGCGGCCGCCGCCGCTCGCAGCAGCGGCAGGAGTCGCCGGTGGGCGTGATCCGCATCCGCCATCCCGAGCGAGAGCTCGCGCTCCATGCGCAGGAACTCGACCGCTTGGGATGGCGCAGGCTTGCGCCTGCGCAGGGCCTCCTCGAAGTGCTGGCGGGGCTCGGACCAGCCGGGCTCGCCCGAGTGCCGGACGAGCACCATGAGCACGAGCGCCGCAACGAGCACGACCCAGATCGCGAGCGCGCGCGCGGTCTGCAGATTCGGCAGGGAGAGCAGGACGACGAGCACCACCGCCGCCAGGAGCGCGGGTCGGATGAGCCGTCCCGCCAGCCTCACGCCGGAGTCAGCTCCGACGCCTGCTCAGAAGCGCGGAGCTCGTCGCGCACCGCGCTGAGCGCGTCCACGGCGTCGTCCCTCATCGACGGCTCCGGCTCATGGTGGCTGAACCTAGCCCATTCGAAGAGATCGGTGAGCCTGCGGACGGCGGGGGCGCTCGCGTCGAGCGCGAGCAGCGCCCGCTCGACGTACTCGAGCGGCGCCTCGGCGGGATGCCGCGGAATCCCGGCGGCGGCGAGCGCCTTCTCCATCCGGGCGTAGGCGGCGATGATCGCGCGGCGCAGGTCGGGGTCGGCTCGCAGATCGTCGAGCGACTCGTCGAGCGCCGCCGCGAGCACCTCGGGGGTGCTCTCGCCGAACAGCCTGGGAGCCCGCCGCGAACGAGTCACCGCGATGACGCCGCTCACCAGGACGACGATCCCGAGGAGGACCACGACCTCGCCCCAGCGGAACGCCGGAGCTCGCTTCGTGGTGATGTGTTGCCCCTGCGGCGCTTTCGGAGGCACGTGGCCCTGCCCCGCATCCTCGGGTTGGTGCAAGTGAAGGTGGAACCCGTGTCGCCTGAGGAGGGTCGCGAGCATCGCGAAGAGCGCGAATCCGGCGATGGCGAGGACCATCCGGCTCTGAAAGTGCGGGTTCCCCTTCCGCGGCCCGCGCATGAAGAACGCCGTCAGGCCCAGCGCGAGCAGGATCGGGGCGGTGATGATGACGGTCGTCGTGTAGGCGTAGTCCCAGAACGACAAGGGCAACCCGCCGCCGTTCCCGGTCTCAGTGCCGAGCGGCCGTCCGCGGGCCACGATCGCGACGACCGCGAGGAGCAAAGTCACGACGATCGCGAGTGGGACGAGGCGGCTCCGGCTCACGCCCGAAGTGTCGCATCGCGGCCGGTCCGGGCGCCTTCCGGGGACAGCGCTAAGCTCGACCTCCCGTGCCCGAAGCGCCGTTCGTCCACCTCCACGTCCACTCCGAGTACTCGATCCTCGACGGCGCCTGCCGCATTCCCGACCTCGCGAAGCGGGCCGCCGAGCTCGAGATGCCGGCGGTCTCGCTCACGGATCACGGCTCCCTCGCCGGCGCGATCGATCTCTACAAGGCGGCCCGAAACGAAGGAGTGAAGCCAGTCATCGGCTGCGAGGTCTACGTCGCCGACGACCGGCATGCGCAGCAGAAGGGCTACGCGCACCTCACGCTGCTGGCCGAGACGAACGAGGGCTACGGGAACCTGATCAAGCTCTCCTCGCTCGGCTACCTCGAGGGCTACTACTACAAGCCCCGCGTCGACTGGGAGCTGCTCCAGACGCACGGCAAAGGTCTGATCGCGCTCTCGGGCTGCCTCTCGGGACGCGTGTGCAAGGCGCTCGAGGAGAACCGCGGCACCGACGCCGAGGCCGAGCTCGACCGGCTCGAGCAGATCTTCGGCCGCGAGCAGGTCTACGTCGAGCTGCAGAACGCGCATTTGGACGTGCAGCAACGGATCAACCCGGAGCTCGTCGCTCTCGCGGGGAAGCGAGACCTGCCGCTCGTCGCGACTGGCGACGTCCACTACCTCCGCCACGAGGACGCGCGCGCACACG
>JAICJI010000063.1 GCA_025928515.1 Thermoleophilia bacterium | reverse complement strand
CGGCCCGCGGGGCTCCTCGGAGCGACGCGCCTGCTCGACCTGCTCTTCGAAGGCCGCTCCGACTTCGTCGTCGAAGCGGTTCGCAGCGCCGCGGCCTGAGCCGCTGTTCGTGCCGGGGCCAGCGTACGCTGGCCCCGTGCGCATTCTCCTCGTCTCGCAGATGTACCCGGGGCCGGACGCGCCCGACCTCGGGACGTTCGTCGCCCAGGTCGAGCAGGAACTGGCGACGCACGGACACGAGATCGAGCGCGCCGTCCTCGACACGCGCGCCGGCGGGAAGCTTCGCTATCTGACCCTCGCCCGGAGGGCGCTCGCGGCGGCGCGGCCGGACGTCGTGTACGCGCACTTCCTCGTGCCCTCCGGCCTGATCGCGGCCGTCGCCGGCCGCGCCCCGCTCGTCGTCACCGCGCACGGGAGGGACGTCCGGAACATCGGTGCGATCCCGGGTGTCGCCGTGGCGACCCGGCTCGTCGTGCGCCGCGCGACGACCGTGATCTGCGTCTCCGGCTACCTACGGCGCGAGCTCGAGACGAAGCTGCCCGAGGCGCGCGGGAAGATCGAGGTCGTCTCGAGCGGCGTCGACCGCGACCGCTTCGCGGTCACCGAGCCTCCGCCCGGCTCGCCGGGGTTCCTCTGCGTCGGCGCGCTGGACGAGCGCAAGAACGTCGTCCGTCTCGCCGACGCCTTCGCCCGGCTCGGGGAGGGAACGCTCACCTTCGTCGGCGACGGCCCGCTCCGCCCACAGCTCGAGGGACGCGACGGGGTCCGGCTGCTTGGACGCGTCCCGCACGACGAGGTCCCGCGCCTGCTGGCCGAGTCCCGTGTCCTTGCGCAACCGAGCCTCGTGGAACCGCTCGGCCAGGCGCTGCTCGAGGCGATGGCGTGCGGCCGCTCGGTGGTGGCGACCAGGATCGGAGGGCCGCCGGAGTTCGTGCCGCCCGCAGGCGGAGTGCTCATCGATCCGCTCGACGTGGGCGACCTGGCGCGCGGGCTCGAGCAGGCAGCGGCGCTGCCGTGCCCGAACTCGGCGGCGCGGGAGGCGACCGCGGAGCACGACGTCCGCCGCCAGGCGGAGCGGATCGAGGCGATCCTCAGCCGAGCTGCGAGCCCAAGTCAGCGAGCCTGACCTCGACGAGCGGCCGGATCCGCTCCTCCAAACCGGCCTCGCGCGCCAGCTCGAGCGCCTGCTCCCAGCTCTGCCGCGCCTTCGCCGGATCGACTCCGTGCTTGAGCCGGTTGTCCCCCGTCACGAGCAGTTTCTGGATCCGCTCGCGGACGTCCTCTTCCACAAGCCGACCCTACCGGTCAGGATGAACAGGTGCCCAAGCGCAGCCCGAAGCCCCTCCGCGTGCTCATCGCCGACGACCATCGACTCTTCGCCGAGGCGCTCGAGGCGATCCTCGCCACCGACGAGCGGATCGAGGTGGTGGGCCAGGCGAGCGACGGCGAGCAGGCGGTCGAGCTTGCCCGGAGGCTCGGCCCGGACGTCGTCCTGATGGACGTGAGCATGCCGGTGCTCGACGGCTTCGAAGCAACTCGCGAGATCCGTGCGGCGGGCGAGGGAATCCGCGTCCTCATGCTCACGGGCTCGAACTCCCGCGACGACGTCGACCGCTCGCGGGAGGCGGGTGCCTCGGGCTACGTGACCAAGGATCGCATCGCCTCGGAGCTCGTCGCGACGATCGTCGAGGTGACGCGGCGGCGGCTACCCTGAGCGCGTGCTCACGTTCCTCGCAGTCACCCAGGTGCTCATCGTCGTCGGCATGGTGTCGCTGATCCTCATGCACTCGGGCCGCGACGCGGGCATGGGCGGCCTCGGGTTCACGCCGGCGTCGCAGGGCGGCACGCACATCGTCGAGCGGAATCTCACGCGGGTCACGCTCGTGGTCGTCGTGCTCTTCTTCGCCAACAGCGTCGCGCTCTTCCACTACCTGAGCTAGCGACCGCGTCCACCGCGTGTCACTATCGCGACATGCGGCTGGATGAAGAAAAGCTCGAGGCGTTGCGGGCCTGGGGCCTGGGGCTGCGACAAGCGGAAGGCGAGGAGCTTGCCGCCACCGGCCGCGCGATTCTCATGCTCGTCGAGGAGATCGACCGGTTGCACGTCGAGCTCTGGCACGCGCGGCTGCGAGTGAGCGAGCCTGATCCGGAGCCGGTCGAGCAACCCGCCCAGGGCGAAGAGCCGGTCGAGCCGGCGCTTCAGGGGCGCCTGCGGCGAGTGCTGAGGCGAAATTCCGAGCCGGTGAAAGAGTCGAGATCCGAGCCGGAAAGCGGCGACCAGTCGACTGCGGCGCAGTCTTGGATCGAGTCGCTGCGGCGACAGTCGTAAGAACGCTTTTCGCCGCCGGCGATGAGCCGGGCCTTCCCCACGGGTCTAACCCGATGAACCCACGACGGCTCGGAAAGGGGTCTGCATGCCGAACATCGTCCTCTACACCCTCGTCTCGCTCGACGGCGCGACCGAGGACCCGCATCGCTACTTCCCGGAGACGGGCGACGGGAACGGCGCGCCCGTCTTCGACGACGAGCTCGCTCGGCTCGAAAAAGAGATGATCGACCGGCAGGGCGCAGTCCTGCTCGGCCGCCGGACGTACGACGAGTGGTCGCGCTACTGGCCCACCTCCGACGAGCAGCCGTTCGCGGACTTCATCAACGCAGTTCCCAAGTACGTCGTCACTTCGACGCCGCTCGCCGGCGAATGGACGAACGCGCAGCCGACCTCGGGGCCGCTGCCGGACATGGTCGCGCAGCTGAAGGCGAGCGCCGACCGGGACATCGGCGTCCACGCCAGCATCACGCTCGCGAAGTCGCTGCTCGCGGCCGATCTCGTCGACGAGCTGTGCCTCGCGGTCGGACGCGTCCTCGACCCGGTCGGCCCCCGACTTTTCGCGGGGCTCCCCGAGCGGCGCGAGCTGGAGCTCGTCGAGGCGGCACCGACCACGAGCGGCAGCCTGTGGCTGCGTTACCGGCTCGGAACGGCGCGGACCTAGCTCCCGAAGGAAGCTACACTGCGCGGGCTCTCGCGCTGGTGGCGGAATTGGTAGACGCGCTAGGTTGAGGGCCTAGTGGCCTTAACAGGCCGTGGAGGTTCAAGTCCTCTCCAGCGCACTCAGAGGCCGCCGTCGGGCGGCCTTTTCTTTGCTGCGTTTGACGCCGTCCGGAGGAGTCCGTACTCTGCTGTCGAACACCTGTTCGCACCCGTCCCCCGACTCCCGGAGCGTGAGATGCAGACGACAGCCGAGCTGACCGGCCGGCAGCGCGAGATCTGGAGCTTCCTCGTCGACTACGTCGACCGGCACGGCTATCCGCCGACCGTCCGCGAGATCGGAGGCGCCGTCGGCCTCGCCTCGCCGTCAACGGTCCATGCGCACCTTGCGAATCTTGAGCGCGCAGGTCTGCTGCGCCGCGACCCGACGAAGCCGAGGGCCCTCGAGCTCGTCGGCAGAGTGAAGGCTGCCGGGCAGAGCGCCGAGGCGGTCACGGCGGAGCTGCCCAGGCTGCCGCTCCTCGGTCAGATCGCCGCAGGTGGCCCGCTGCTCGCGGACGAGAACGTCGAGGACGAGCTTGCCGTGCCCGAGAATCTCCGCGGCGACTTCCTGCTCCGCGTCAAAGGCGAGTCGATGATCGAGGCCGGCATCCTCGACGGCGACGTCGTCGTCGTGCGGCGCGCCCAGGACGCGCGCGACGGCGAGATCGTCGTCGCTCTCGCCGGTGACGACGAGTCGGCCGACGAGGCGACGGTGAAGCGGTTCTTCCGCGAGAACGGTCGCATCCGGCTGCAGCCCGAGAACTCGGCCCTCGAGCCGATCTACGCGCCGCACGTCGAGATCCTCGGCAAGGTCGTGGGGGTGTTCCGGGAACTGTGAACCCGCCGACGCCGCTTCATCGGTCGCTCGAGCAGGAGCTCCTCGCCGTGCTGCGCGGGGCGTCGCTCGAGTGCCCGGTCTGCGGCGAGTTCGTGCTCCACGAGGGCGCCGTCGTCCGCTGCCCCGAGTGCTCGATGCAGCTCCACGGCCGGATCGAAGGCGCCGCTGGAGCCGGGGTACAATCCGGATTGCAGGCCGGGTGACCGCGGCGCTGTAAGGCGTCGAGGAAAGTCCGGACACCGCAGGGCAGGACGCTCCCGACATCGTCCGACGACCGAGG
>JAICJI010000058.1 GCA_025928515.1 Thermoleophilia bacterium | reverse complement strand
TCGACGGCCGTTTCCTCGACATGGTAGATCCGCGCGGCGACCGAGCGGTGGATGTCGCGATCCTCGTCGAAGGCGCGCGTGAGCGCTGGGTCATCGGAATAATGGGCGAGGATGCGCAGCTCGATCTGCGAGTAATCGGCCGAGATGAGCCGCGCGCCCTGCTCGGCGACGAACGCGGAGCGGATCTCGCGACCGAGCTCGGTGCGGATCGGGATCGACTGGAGGTTCGGGCTCGTCGTCGAGAGGCGCCCGGTCGCGGCGACGGTCTGGTTGAAGGTCGTGTGCAGGCGGCCGTCCTCGCCGATCATGTCGGGCAGCGGGACGAGATACGTGTTGAGGAGCTTCGACAGCTCGCGCCACTCCTCGATCACGGCCACGATCCCGTGCTCGGCGCGGATCGCGCGCAGCACCTTCGTGTCGGTCGAGTAGCCGGTCTTGCCCTTGCGGCCCGGCGTCAGCTCGAGCTTCTCGAACAGGATGCGCCCGAGCTGCTGCGGCGAGCCGAGCACGAACTCCTCGCCCGCGAGCTCGTACGCCTGCGACTCGAGCTCCTCGACGCGGTCGGCGAGGCGGGCCGTGATCTCGCCCATCCGGTAGGTGTCGATGCGGACGCCGGCCTCCTGCATCCGGCCGAGGACGCCGGTGAGCGGCATCTCGACGTCGCGATAGAGCGGCTCGGCGCCCCGTTCGCGGACGCGGTCGAGCAGCGGATCGCGCAGGCGGAGCGTGACTGCCGCGTGCCGGACGAGGCGCGCTGTCTCCTCCTCCGCCTCGGGCTCGGCCACGGCTTCGACCGCGTACTCGGCCGCGAGGTCGTCGAGCAGGTACTCGCTCCGGGCCGGGTCGATCAGGTAGGCGAGGATCATCGTGTCGTCGGCGGCCTCGACACGGAGCGCCTTGGCGTCGTGCGCGACGAACGTCCCCTCGAGCCGCTCCGGCCGCGGCGAGACGACGACCTCGTCTCCGAGCGCGACCGCGATCCGTCCCTCGTCGGCTGAGATTCCAACGAAACTGTGACCTTGTAACAAGTTGTTACTTGCCTCTTCGCGCCAAGCAACCGCGGTGCCGGCCGAGATCCGCTCGCGGGCCGGGACGGCTTCGTCCAGCTCGTCGACGCGCCCGAGCAGCGCTCGGAACTCGAACTGGCGGAACGTCTCGCGCAGCTGGGCGCGATCGGGCGGCGCGAGGACGAGCTCCGCCGGGTCCGAATCGAGCTCGAGATCCCGGCGCATCGTCGCCAGCACCTTCGCCGCACGCGCCTGGTCGGCGAACTCCGTCAGGTTCTTCTTCCGAGCCGGCGACAGCTCCTCGACGTGCTCGAGCACGTCCTCGAGCGATCCGTACTGCGCGACGAGCTGGCCTGCGGTCTTGTCCCCGATCCCGGGGACGCCCGGGATGTTGTCGGACGTGTCGCCCTTCAGGCCGATGAAGTCGGGAATCTGCTCGGGGCGGATCCCGTACCGCGCCTCGACGCGCTCGGGCGTGTAGACGTTGACGTCGCTCACGCCGCGCGGCGTCATCATCAGGCAGACGTTCTCCGAGACGAGCTGGAACGCGTCGCGGTCGGTCGAGACCACGCACGTCCTGATGTCGGCCGCGTCGGCGCGCGTCGCGAGCGTCGCGATCACGTCGTCCGCCTCCCAGCCCTCGAACTCGAGGTTCCGGTAGCCGAACGCGGCGACGATCGGCCGGAAGTGCGGGAACTGCTCGCGCAGGAGGTCCGGCATCGGCCGGCGCCCCTCCTTGTAGACGACCTCGACCGCCTCGGCCTGCGCTGCGCGATGCACGGGGCGCGTGTCCCAGGCGACGGCTACTCCCTTCGGCCGGTAGTCGGAGAGGAGCTTGAAGAGCATGTTCGTGAAGCCGAGCAGCGCACCCGTCGGGAAGCCCTCGCTCGTCGCGAGCTCCTCGGGCAGCGCGAAGAAGGCACGGTAGGCGAGGTTGTTGCCGTCGACGAGGAAGAGCTCGGCGTCGCGAGCGGGCGCGTCGCTCAGGTCGAGCTCGGCGCCCGTGAGCGTCTTCGGAGACATCCGTCCGAGTGTATTCCGACCGCTGCTTGAATCCGGCGGTGCCGCGCGTCCCGCTCATCTCCGGCAGCCGCCTCGTCGTCGCCTCGGCGCCGGCCGACGCGCGCGTGCTGCGCCCGCCGCGGCCGGGCCGCGCGACGGACGTCGTGGCGGCGACCCGAGAGGCGGTGCGCTTCCCTCTCGACGGTGAGTCGCTCGAAGCGTTGGCGGCGCGGGCTTCACGCGCGACGATCGTGCTCGAGCTGCCGGCCGTGCCGGTCGGCAGCGTGCAGGGCGCTCAGCAGCCGTTGGCGCTCGCAGCCGTGAGCGAGGCGCTCGTGGAGCTCGGCGTCCCGACCGAGAAGCAGACGCTGCTCATCGCCGGCGGCCTCGCGCGCCGCGCGAGCCGCTCCGAGATCGCGGCTCTCGTCACGCCGGAGTTCCGCCGCCGCTTCCACGGGAAGGTGGCGGTGCACGATGCAGCGGATCCGGAGCTCGCCGGCGTACCCGCCGGCGCTCCTCGGGCCCGCATAGCTCGCGAGCTCGTGGAGACGGATCTCGTCGTCGTGGTGAGCGCGGCGGAGACCGTCCTGCACGGCGGCCCGGCCACGCTCCTCGCTGCGACCGACGCGGATACGCAGCGGCGCGCGACGGCGGAGTCGCTCCTCGAAACCAGCGGCTCCGAGGGTTGGCGCCTGGCGACGCTCGTCGAGCGTACGCTCGCGGGACACGTCCCGCTCTTCGGCGTCTCGCTCGTCCTCAACCACCCGCAGTTCAGCGGTCCGCTCCGCGGCTATCCGTACGAGCTCGAAGCAGCCGAGCGGATCGCCCGCTCGCCGTTGCGGCTCGCGTTCTCGGCCGCGCCGGTGGCCATTCGCCGACGTGTCCTACGCGCGCTGCGCGGGACGCGAACAGCAGCGGCCGTACTCGCAGGGCCACCGTCGGTCGCGCACGCCGAAGCCCTGCTGCGCGCGATCGAGCTGCGCCGCGCAACCCTCGACGAGCCGCTGGACGCGCTCGTGATCGGGATCCCGGGCACGACGCCGTTCCTGCCGCGCGAGGAACCGAACCCTCTGTTGGCAGCCCACCTCGGGCTCGCGCATGCGCTCGGGCTCTGGCGGGATGCGTTTCCCGTTTGCGACGGCGGGATCGTGATCCTCGTCCATCGCTTCCGTCGTACGTTCCCGCGCCCGACGCAGCAGCCCTACCATGTGTTCTTCCGCTCCGATCCGATCGCGCGCGACCCTGGGCTGCTCGCGGCTGCAGAGGAGGCGGTCGCCGCCGACGCGCGCGCCATGGAGGAATACCGCGCCGGCCGTACGGTGCATCCGCTGCTCCCGTTCCGCGACTGGGAGGCGTGCCGGCCGGCGCTCGAGCGGCTCGGCGCGGTCTACGTCGCGGGAGCGCGCGACGCCTCCGCGGTGCGGCAGCTCGGCTTCGTCCCGATCGGCAGCGTCGGCGCGGCGCTGCAGATGGCGCGCGGACACCGTGGCCCCGACGCGCGCATCGGCTTCCTGCTCGCGCCGCCGTACTTCCCGCTGCGGGTCGGATCAGGGGACGCGTAGGCCGAGGACGTCGGCCGCCGCGACGATCTCCTGGTCGTCGAGGCCGAGCGCCCGGACGGACGCGAGCCGCAGGAGGGGCGCCGCTCGGTCGAAGAGCGTGACATTCGCCCAGAGCGACTCGAATGTCGACCACCAGCGAACGCCGGCCGTATCCGGGTGAGCCTCGTGGAGCGCGCGCGCCTGTGGCTGTGTCACCTCTCGGTCGCGGGTCGCGACACCGGACGGGCGAAGCCGCTCGCGGCGCAGTACCACGGGATCGTCGAGGTCGACGAGCTCCGTCTCGTCCGGCAGCTCGAGCTCCGCAAGCGCGAGCGGCAGATTCCTGCGCCGCAGGAGGGCGGCCGAGAACCGCTGGCCGCGGAACCGCGCGAGCTGTTCCACGATGCACGAGAGTGGCCGCTCGGACAGATAGAGGCAGCCGTAGAGATCCGCGTTGTCGTGACGGCCGTCGCCCTGGTACGGGCGCGGGAACCAGAGCGCGCCGTCAGGCCGGTCGGGGCGCGCGCGCTCGTTCCAGGCGAAGCAGCGGTACAGGATCACGCGAACGCATCCGAGCGCTCGGCCCGGATCGCGCGCATCAGCTCCTCGGTGCGGCCCGCCCGGATGAGGTCGATCGGCCGCCGGTCGCCGAGGTACGGATTGAGGCCGAAGAGCCACGCGAGCGCGGCCTCACGCTCGTAGAGGCGCAGGAGGTTCGACCAGACGAGCTCGAGCAGGTCGACCTTCTCGGCGTTGAGCGGATCTATCCCGGAGCCGCGCAGCCACCGCGTCACCTGCGAGCGGCTGACGCCGAGCATCATCGCGAGGCGTGCCGCCGAGCCGACGTCGGTGCGGAGCGCCTCCACCTTGGTCGCGGTCGCAACGGGCATGAGCTCACGTTAGCGCAACGATTCTTGTTGCGCAACAAAAACTGTTGCGCAGGATCTCGCGTTACCATTGCGCGGCCGGCCGAAGTGGCGGAATTGGCAGACGCGCCGGACTCAAAATCCGGTGGCCTTCGGGCCGTGTGGGTTCGACCCCCACCTTCGGCATCACGCAGCATCTAGGCTCGGGCACGATGGCGAAGAGCGTCGGAATCCTGACCGGCGGCGGCGACTGCCCCGGTCTCAACGCGGTGATCCGCGCCGTCGTCCGCAGCGCCGACGCGGCCGGTTGGGACGCAGTCGGGGTGCGCGAGGGCTGGCGCGGGCTCGTGGAGCCGATCTTCGAAGACCTCGGCCCCGCGCAGGTGTCGGGGATCCTTCCGCGCGGCGGCACCATCATTGGGACCAGCCGCACGAATCCGTTCAAGCTCGAAGGCGGCGTCGAGCGGGTGCTGCAGAACTTCCGCGAACGGGAGCTCGACGCGCTCATCGCGATCGGCGGCGAGGACACGCTCGGCGTCGCGACGCGCATGTTCGAAGAGCACCAACTGCCGGTCGTCGGCGTCCCGAAGACGATCGACAACGACCTCTCGGGCACGGACTACACATTCGGTTTCGACACGGCCGTCTCGATCGCGACCGAGGCGATCGACCGCCTGCACACGACCGCCGAGTCGCACAACCGGGTCATGGTCGTCGAGGTGATGGGCCGCCACGCAGGCTGGATCGCGGTGATGAGCGGGATCGCCGGCGGCGCCGACGTGATCCTCGTGCCGGAGATCCCGGTCGACTTCGAGGAGGTCGCGGAGGCGATCCGGAAGCGGCACGCCCGCGGCAAGAACTTCTCCATCGTGGTCGTCAGCGAGGGGTGCGAGCTGCCCGGGCTCGAGGACGCCGGCGAGCAGGACCAGTTCGGCCACGTGATCCTCTCCAAGCGCGGGGTCGGCGACGCGCTCGGGCGCGAGATCGAGCAGCGCACCGGGTACGAGACGCGCGTCACGGTGCTCGGCCACGTACAGCGCGGGGGCACCCCGACGCCTCGCGACCGGGTTCTTGCCACCCGCTTCGGGCTAAAGGCCGCCGAGCTCGCGCTCGCAGGCGAGTTCGGCCAGATGGCTGCGTTGCGGGGGGACGACGTCGTCGCCGTCCCGCTCGCGGAGGCGACCGCCCAGCTCAAGGTCGTGACACGCGAGTGGTACGACGTCGCGCAGGCGTTCTTCGGCTAGCGGCCGGCGCGGCCTCGACGTCTGTCACACATCGGGCGGCAGCTCACCGACGAGCGGCGAGACGTCGGCGGCGTGGACGATCACGGCGTCCACCCCCGCGCGCTCGAGCTCCTGCACTTCCTCCTCGGTCGTCACCGTGAGATCTGCGATCGCGAGCTTCCCGGCGGGAACGGCGGCCAGCAACTCGAGCACCGCCTCCAGCCGCTCCTGCTCGCCGCTCTGCGGCGGCGCGAGGAGAAAGATCTCGGGGTCGAGCACCTCCAGCGCCCGCTCGACTTCCTCTTCGGTCGTCACCTCAACGGCGCAGTCGAGGCCGAACGCGAGCGCCTCCTCGTGCCGGTGCTGCGCCGGATCGTGATCGTCATCCTCGTCGGGCAGCGTGACCGTGACGGCGTCCGCGACCTCCGCCGCACGCTGGAGCGCAGCCTCGGCGCGCCAGAGGATCGGCAGCGCTGTCGCCTCGCGCAGCGAGGCCGGATCGCGCAGCACGACGAGCGCCTCGGCCCGCTGGGCCTCGGCAGCTCGGGCTGCCTCCGCGTCCTCGACGGCGGCGACGACGGAGATGCCGTCGCCTTCGGCGATTGCGTGGCTGAAACGGCGTCCCGCGCTCACGAGTGACGATTCTCGCAACTCACTGACCCATCGGGTGCCAGACGGTCTTCAGCTCGAGGAAGGAGGCGATCTCCCACGGGCTCTGTACGTCGGCGCGGCCGCGCACGACACGCTTGACGTTGTCGGCCGCGAGGCGCTCGAGCTCCGGCGCGTCGCCGTCGGCGCCGCAGAGGTCGATCGCGTTCACGTCCATGTGCGACGCGAGCACCGGGGCGAGCTCGGAGTGGTGGCCGGTCAAGAGGTTGACGATGCCGCCGGGCACGTCGCTCGTCGCGAGCGCCTCGGCCAACTCGATCGCTGCGAACGGCCGGGACTCCGACGCCACCACGACGGTCGCGTTTCCGCCGACGAGCGGCGGGAGGAGCCGGGTGACGAGGCCGAGCAGCGGAGGCTCGTCGGGCGCGAGGACTGCGACGACGCCGGTCGGCTCCGGCACCGTGAAGTTGAAGTACGGCCCCGCAACGGGGTTGGAGCCGCCGAGCACCTGCGGCAGCTTGTCCGCCCAGCCGGCATACCAGACGATGCGATCGATCGACTGCTCCACCTCGTCCCGGCCACCGCAGAGCTCTGCGAACTCCGCAACGCGCGCCTCGACCATCTCGGCGAGCCGATAGAGCACCTGGCCCCGGTTGTACGCGGTCGCCTTCGCCCAGCCCGGCTGTGCGTCGCGAGCGGCACGAACCGCGTCGCGGACGTCCTTGCGCGACGCGCGAGCGACGTTCTGCTCCTCCGCGTCGTAGGTGCGCCCCGACTCGCTGCGCGGGAACGCGCCGCCGATGAACAGCTTGTACGTCTTCTTGACGGGCAGCCGGCTCATTCGTCGAACCTGAGGTAGGGCTCGAGGCCGTGCAGGCCGCCTTCGCGACCGAAGCCGGACTCCTTGTAGCCGCCGAACGGCGAGCTCGGGTCGAAGCGGTTGAACGTGTTCGCCCAGACGACGCCGGCGCGGAGCCGCTGCGCCATCCAGAGGATCCGCGATCCTTTCTCGGTCCAGACACCGGCGCTCAGCCCGTACGGAGTGTTGTTCGCTTTCTCCAGCGCTTCCTCGGGCGTGCGGAAGGTGAGGACGGAGAGGACGGGGCCGAAGATCTCCTCTTGCGCGATCCGATAGCTCTGCGCGACGTTGGTGAACACCGTCGGCACGAACCAGTAACCCTTCTCCGGGAGGACGCACGGCGGCTGATAGATCTCGGCGCCCTCCTCCACGCCGGAGGCGACGAGCTCGCGGATCCTGTCGAGCTGGGCGGCCGAGTTGATCGCGCCGACGTCGGTGTTCTTGTCGAGCGGGTCGCCGACACGGAGGGTCGCGAGGCGGCGCTCGAGCTTCGCGACGAGCGGCTCGTAGATCGACTCCTGCACGAAGAGGCGCGAGCCGGCGCAGCAGACGTGACCCTGGTTGAAGTAGATCCCGTTGACGATCCCCTCGACCGCCTGGTCGAGCGCCGCGTCGTCGAAGACGATGTTCGCGGCCTTGCCACCGAGCTCGAGGGTGAGCTTCTTGCCGGTGCCCGCGAGCTGCCGCTGAATCGCCTTCCCCACCTCGGTCGAGCCGGTGAAGGCGATCTTGTCGACGTCCTCACTCTCGACGAGCGCGGCGCCCGTGCGGCCGTCCCCGGTGACGATGTTGACGACCCCGGGAGGCAGCTCGGCCTGACGCAGGATGTCGCAGAAGAGGAGAGCCGTGAGCGGCGTCGTCTCCGCGGGCTTGAGGACGACGGTGTTCCCGCACGCGAGCGCGGGTGCGAGCTTCCACGCGAGCATGAGCAGCGGGAAGTTCCACGGGATGATCTGGCCGGCGACGCCGACCGGGCGCGGGCGCCGGTTCGGGAACGCGTATTCGAGCTTGTCCGCCCAGCCCGCGTAGTAGAAGAAGTGGGCCGCGGCGAGCGGGAGGTCGACGTCACGCGACTCCTTGATCGGCTTGCCGCCGTTGAGCGACTCGAGGACGGCGAACTCGCGCGACCGCTCCTGGAGGAGGCGGGCGATGCGGAAGAGGTACTTCGCGCGTTCGGAGCCTGGGAGTGACGACCACCCGTCGGCGTACGCGTTGCGCGCGGCGGCGACCGCGCGGCCGACGTCGGCGGGCGTGCCCTGGCCGACGGCCGCCAGCGCCTCCTCGTCGCGGGGCGCGATCGTCTCGTACGTCTCGGCCGGCTCGAGCCACTCACCGTCGACGAAGTACCCGTACCGGTCCCGGATATGGACGATGTCGCGCGACTCAGGCGCGCTCGCATACGTCCAATCGCCGGGGACGGCGACCTCGTGTTGTTGTCTGTCGAGCTCAGCCACGAACCCACCCCCCACCCTCATGGGAGGGGGCAAGCCTAGGGCCGGGAAGCTCGCGAAGGTGTGCCACCTGTGTCACGAGACCGTGTCTCTTCAATCCTTCGTGAAGTAGTCGCCGCTCTGGTACGTGCCGGTGCGTTCCTTGCGCAACTGCAT
>JAICJI010000008.1 GCA_025928515.1 Thermoleophilia bacterium | reverse complement strand
CCCGTATGCGCCTCCTCAAGGAAGCCCCTGCTCAGCGGGGGCTTTTTCGTTCCGGCTCCTCTTGCGACTCGTTGACCGCGTCACACGCGTGGTGTCGCCATCCGGACGGGGCTGCATGGGCCACGGCGCCTGCTGGAAAAGGGCATCGGGCAGCGGTAACCTCCTGGCGTATGCGCCGTCGTCGTGGCATCTGGATCGTCGGTCTGCTGGCAGCCTCAGCCGGCGCAGCCTCCCTTGGCGCGCACGCGAGCTCAGCGGCCTCGACGAGAGCCGCCGCCGGCGCCGCCACGACCGACGCGACCTACTCCTGCCGCGTCCAACGCCAGCGATTCGTCGACATCTACGCGAGCGTCACCCTGCCGCCGGTCGACGGCAGGCTGCAACTGGCGGTGCTCGTTCTGACGACCGGCGTGAAGACCATCGTCAAGAACAACACCACCCAGACGGTCTCGCAGGTCGGTGTCCGAACCGCGAAGAACGGCCTGAAAATCGACAAGTCGTCGTGCCGCCGCGTGACGAAGCACATCCCGCTGAAGCCGAAAGGGCTCGCCACCCCTCCGACGACGGTCACGTCGAGCTTCAGAGGCTACGACGGTGAACGCTGCAACACGAAAGCCCGCGTTCTCGTCCGGCTCCGGCTCAAGACGACCAACGGAGTCCCGACGCAGGCGCTGCTTGCGGTGCGGAACGACGACACGCGGAGGCGGCCACTCGCGTTCTACAACTGGAACCCGCGCAAGATCAGCGTGTACACCGGCAACACCTGCTCCAGCCCCTAGCGTCTGTAACGCACGCTGCTACGGCCGGCCCGGCGGGTGGTCGATCTTGTAGTACGTGCCTCCCGCCCAGATCGCGACCTTCTCCTCCTCGGGATATTCGACGATGCCGAACTCGTTCTGTGAGGAGACGATCGCCGCACGCGCCGGCGTGTCGCCCGCGTTCCGCACCTGATGGGCTCCGGCCGGCCCGGTCGGAAAGCACACGACGTCTCCGGGCTCGAGCGTCTGCTCACCCTCGGGACCGCGGAAAGCGACCTTCCCGGCCAGCGCGATCAGCCACTCCTCGTCGGTCCATTCGAAGTGATACGGGCCGATCGCCTCACCGGGCGGCAGGTCGTAGACGCTCATGCCAAGCCTCGCTGCTCGGAGCTTCGAGCCGACGCGCGCTGCCCTGCCGCGGTCGCCGGGCGCACCGGCTGGAACGTCGTCCGTCTCACCGTTGAAAAGATTGAACGTCTCCATCGCCAAGGCTGACTCCTTTGGTCGGATTGCCCGCGCGCATCGTCCTCGCCGAGCTCAACAGGAGCGCAGACTCCCGAAAACGACGGAAGTCATCGTTTGCCCTTTCGCTATCCGACGCGCGAGCGTAACCTCGCAGGGGGCGGGCCTCGGTCGCGGCCCCCTTCTCCGGGGCCCGCCCCTCGAACAGTTAGACGTACCGACAGCGCCACCGGTTCGAAAGATCGTGTGGCGAACGACATCCGATCGCCGCGTCCGCGAGTAGTAGAGGAAGCACCGACAGAGCCGGTCGACTGACCCGGCTCTCCGACAAGGGACGGCCATCAGTCCTCCAACCAGCGGCCGTCCCGCTCCTCGCAGGGGGCGGCTGCCACGGCCATAGCGGTCGCCCCCACCCTCCGCAAGAAATCACCCCTCCGGGCCGCGGAACGGAACTACACTGCGTTGGATGCTCCGGGGTCCCAGAGCCGTCATCGCAGCTGTGTCCGCAATCGCCGCGCTGGCCGTGGTCACGACCGGCTGCGGCGGCGGCAGTTCCGGCGGCGCGAAGGGCGCGCTCCCGCTCGACCCTGTCGCCGCCGCCGCGACGAAGACGCAGCACGCGGGCGCGGCACGGGTCCGCTTCTCGGTGGCGATGAGCGGCTCGAAGCTCGGCAAGAGCACGCTCCGGATGCGCGGCGTCGGCGCGATCGACGGCCCGAGCTCGGAGATGAGCTTCAGGCTGGGCTCGATGCTCGGCGAGATGGGCGCTCCGGCGGGCGTGCTGAACAAGCTGGGACAGTCCTCGATCAAGGCGATCACGCTCGAGCAGAACGGCGACCTCGTCATCTACCTGCACCTTGGGTTCCTCTCGTCGCAGATCCCCGGCGGCAAGCCGTGGATCAAGCTCGACTTCTCGAAGCTCGGCAAGCAGGCCGGAATCGACTTCGGGAGCCTGTTCTCGGGCAACCAACTCGGGCCGAGCGACCTGCTCGCGATGCTCAAGACGGAAGGCGCGCAGGTGCACAAGATCGGAGCGGCGAAGGTCGATGGCGTATCGACGACGCACTACCACTTCACGGTCGACCTGGGTAAGGCGCTCGAGTCGAAGGGGGTCTCGAGCCCGATGCTCAAAACCCTCGCCGCTCGGATGAAAACCGCCTCCGACGACGTCTGGGTCAGCAAGGACGGCCTCGTGCGCCGGATCCGGACCGCGTACACCATGGCAGGCTTGCCAGGCGCGCCGCACATGGCGATGACGATGGACATCTACGACTACGGCGCCCACATCACGATCGCGGCACCGCCGAGCAGCGAGGTGTTCGACGGGACGCAGCTGGCCCAGCAGGGCATCAGCAGTTCTCTTCCGTAGTACGGCGACCGTTTCGAGTTGCGGACGCCGGGAACGGTGCAGGCTCGGTGGAGGCCCGCTGGCGAAGCTTCAAGAAGATCGTTCGGCTCTGGGTCGACGTCTTCGACCGGCATAGCCTGCTGACGTACGCGAGCGCGGTCGCGCTCCGGATGTTCATCGCGGCGGTCGCGTGCACGCTGTTCGGGCTCGGCATCCTGGGCGCCTCCCACCAGCAGCAGCTGTGGCGCAAGACGATCGCTCCCCAGATCGAGCCGAGGGTGCTTCCGCACGTTTTCGACGGGATCGACCAGACGGTGGGCAAGGTGTTCTCGTCCTCCACGGCAAGCTTGCTCTTGCTTGCATCCGCGCTCGCCGTCTGGGAGGTGTCGGGGATCATCCGCGCGGCGATCGGCGCGCTCGACGAGATCTACGAGACGCCCGAGCCGCGGCCGTTCTGGATCCGCTTCCCGATCTCGTTCGGGCTCGCGATTCTCGTGCTGGCATCGATGCTGGGAGCCATCGCGATCATCTGGGCCGGGCACGTGTCGGGTGGCTGGAGCATCCCGATCCTGATCCTCCGCTGGCCGGCCGCGATCGCGCTCGTGGCGTTCGCCTTCGAGCTGATCGTGCGCTGGGCACCCGCCAAGCACCGGCGCGCCCGCTGGGCGAGCCTCGGCTCGGTGCTCGTCGTCGTCGGCTGGATCGGCGAGACGCTGATCTTCGCCGAGTACGTGCGGACGATCGCCAACTTCCGGACCGCGATCGGCAGCCTCGAGGTGTTCATCTTCCTCGCCACGTACTTCTACATCGCCTCGATCGTGCTGCTCGTGGCGATGGAGCTCGACGAGCTCGTCCGCGCCGACATGCAACGCCCCCCGAGCAAGCAGAAGCTCCTGCCGCTCGTCGCGGGCGTGATCCGCGGCGCGTCTTAGGTGCCGGTCAGCTCGGTGACGAGCGGCGTCGTGTCGAGTGGGTCGAAGCCGAGTCGGCGGGCGATGTCCTCGGTCGACGGGCGCGTGCCCTCTGCGAAGAGGCCGGCGAGGATCTCCCCCGTCGCGCTGCTGCGCCACCAGTCGTCGCCGACCTCGCGCCGCAAGTAGGTGCGCAGCTGCGCCGACCGGATCCAGGCTCGGAGGTAGTCGGCGGAGTAGAAGCCGGCGTCCATGTCCGAGAGGTGGCCTCGTGGGTCGTAGGCGAGGCCGGTCGCCTTGGTCAGCAGCGGCGCGTAGTCGCGGGACGACTCTCCCCGCTCGGCAGGGAACGCCTCCCAGAACCCAAGCTCGTAGCGGAGCTTCGCGGCGTAGCGCCGGTAGAGGAGCACCTCGAGGAACCGCGTCGCCTCGGCGTTCTCCTCCGCCTCCATCTCGGACAGGCCGAAGTGGAGCGCGTGCCAACCGGGCTCCTTCGTCACGGCCTCGACGATGTACGAGTAGATCTCGGTCAGCGCGTGGTCGCGCGAGAGCGCGCGGAACGTCCACGGCAGCCGCGGGTCGCAGCCTGCGTAGTGGAGCGCGTGACCCGCCTCGTGGAGAAACGCCTGGTAGTCGGACAGGCCGCCCTGGGCGCGCGTGATCAGGTGGACGACGTCGGGCGGATCGGCGGCGACCACGCAGGCACGCGGAATCTTCTGTGGCCGGTCTTCGAGGTCGAGCCGGATGTTCGGGATCGCCTCCAGCTCGAAGCCCAGCGCGCGGACGGTTTCGACGCAGATCTCGACCGAGCGAGCCTTCGGGTACGTCGACTCGAGCGGCGACAGGCGGCGCAGCCAGCGGAGGTGCGCGCTCGAAGGGAGCGCGCCGCGCCCGGGGCCGAGCAGCCGCTCGAACCAGCGGTCACGCAGTCGTGCGTACTCGTCGCCCGCGTCGTCCGCGGCCCTGCGCAGCACGCTCTCGAGCTCGCGCAGCGAGATCTGCTTCTCGGCCTCGTTGCGTGCCACCGCGTCGCGTTCGCCGGACAGCTCGGCCTCGAGGCCGTCACGCGCGACGAGGAGCTCCCGGCGGCTGACGTCGAAGCTCGCATCGAGCTCCCGCGCCAGAGCGCCGAGCTGCTCGCGCTTCGCGTAATCGGGAAGCACGGCGAGCATCGCCTCCGCCGAGTTGAGCGGAAGCTCGTCGCCGTCGAATGTGAGCCGTGCCGCGAGCAGCGCGTTCTCGAGCTCGTCCTCCCGCGCGGCGAGCTCGGCATCGACGATGCCCGACTCGCAGGCCCGGCGGAGCCGGTAGAGCCGCTCCCGCTCGCCATCGTCGGACGTGCCCGACTCGGCCGCGCGCAGCACGTCGAGCTGCTCGCGCGTGAACAGGTCGGCGTGCCGCGCGACGATCGCGGCCTGCTTCGAGGTCTCCTTCTCGCCCACGCGAACCGCGCGGAGCTCCTCAGCCGCCTCTGCGTAGTACGCCTCGTAGCTTTCCTCGTACTGCTGTGGGCTGCGGGCGGTGGTCGAGCTCATCGGTGGGCGTGAGCCCCGGCGAGGGTGCGCACCGTGGAGAGGAGAGCTTCGAGCTCGAACGGCTTCGGGAGAATCGCGTCGGCCTCGGCGAGCTCCGGATGCGCCACGTCGACGGAGCCCGTTACGAGCAAGACGGGGATCGGTGGGGTGCGCGCATGGCATTCCGCGACGAGCGGGTCGCTCCGCTCGCCGCGCAGGTGGACGTCGAGCACGACGACGTCGACGTGCTCCTCTGCGAGCATCGTCCGCACTGTTGCCAGCGACTCCGCCTCGAGGACCTCGTGACCGTCGAGCTCGAGGTTGATCCGGCAAAGAAGCCGAATCGACGGCTCGTCGTCGACGACGAGGACCCGAGCGGGCGCCGCATGCCCCCCGGTATCGCCCATCGCTACGAGTGTAACGAGCAACCGGTCGGTCCGTACCCGCTCTCCCCGAGCAGCCGTTTACGCCTTTGAAATGGCAATGGACTTCCTTCGGCCCAACCGCCTGCCTCAGCCGAGCCGGCGCTTCCGGCGCCGGGCGTGGCGCGCCTTCCAGCGAGCGCTCGATCCGCTCGCGCAACCGAAGGCGCTGCCGCCGACCGCGCTCAGCCCGCGGCGTCGCGGGCCGCCCGGATGCGGCTGAGCGTCGTCTCGCGACCGAGCAGCTCGATGCTCTCGAAGAGGCCCGGCGAGACCTTCGAGCCCGTGATCGCAACCCGGATGGGCTGGAACGCCTGCCGCGCCTTGAGGCCGAGCTCGTCCGCCTTCCCGCGGAGCGCCGACTCGATGGTCGCGGCGTCGAACGGCTCGAGTGAGCCGAGGGCCTCCTCGGTCGCCGCGAGCATCGGCCCTCCGCCGTCGAGGTCGGTGACGTCCGGCTCGACGTCGCCGAAGAAGAACCCCGCGAAGTCCGGGAACTCGGCGAGCCGCGAGATCTTCTCCTGCACGAGCGGCGCTGTTCGTGCGACGAGTTCGGCGTCCCAGTCGTAGCCGTTCTCGCCGAGCCAGATCACGAGACGGTGGCCGAGCTCCTGCGGCGAGAGCCCGCGCAGGTACATCCCGTTCAGCCAGTCGAGCTTCGCGTAGTCGAACTGCGCGGGGCTCGGGCTGACGCGCGCCAGCTCGAAGCGCCTCACGAGCTCGTCGCGATCCATGATCGTCGTCTCGCCGTCGGGGGCCCAGCCGAGCAGCGCCAGGAAGTTGAGCAGCGCCTCGGGCAGGTAGCCGTCCCGGCGGAACTCGGCCACCGTGACGGCGCCGTGACGCTTCGAGAGCTTCTTCCCGTCCGCGCCGGCCACGTTAGGGACGTGCGCGTAGATGGGGAGCTCGGCTCCGGTCGCGCGGATGATGTTGATCTGCTTCGGCGTGTTCGAGATGTGATCCTCGCCGCGGATCACGTGCGTGATCCCGTCCCAGACGTCCTCCAGCGGCGAGGCGAAGTTGTAGGTCGGGCGGCCGTCCGAGCGGACGAGCACGAGATCCTCGATCGTCTCGTTGGGGATCTCGACGCGGCCGCGCACCACGTCGTCCCAGCCGGTCGAGCCCTCGTCGGGCATCCGGAAGCGGATCGCGCCCTCGTCCTCGTACGCCTTGCCGTCCGCGACGAGTTGCGCCGCGACGCGGCGGCAGTCGTCCATCCGGTCGAGCTGGAACGTGTGCGGGCCGTCCCAGTCGAGCCCCAGCCAGCGCAGAGACTCCTGGATGTGGTCGACGGCCTCGGCGACCTCGCGCGACGTGTCGGTGTTCTCGATCCGCAGCCGGAACTCGCCTCCCTCGTGGCGGGCGTACAGCCAGTTGAAGAGCGCGGTGCGGACGTTGCCGATGTGGAGGAGCCCGGTGGGGCTCGGAGCCATGCGGACGCGTACAGCCATGCGGATAGCGTAAGCGGGGTGCCCGAGCGGACGCTGACTGTGCGGGAGCTGAATCGCGCCACGCTCGCGCGCCAGCTGCTGCTGCAGCGCCGGCGGCTGTCGGTCACCGCCGCGCTCGAACGGCTCGCCGGCCTGCAGGCGCAGTGGGCACCCGCGCCGTACGTCGGCCTCTGGACACGCGTCGAGGGGTTCCGGCGGGAGGCGCTGGAGCGGGCGTTGTCCCGCGAGCAGGCGGTTCGAGCCGTGCTCATGCGCGGCACCGTCCACCTCGTCTCGCGTCGCGACTACGGGGTGCTCGGCTCGGCGGTCGCATTGCCGTCGTGGGTGAGCCCGGAGTCGGCTCGGATCGCCGACCAGGTCCACGGCTCCTTGCTCGAGTTCGGGCGGGAGCCGCGCACGCGCGCCGAGGTCATGGCCTGGCTCCGCGAGGAGCACGGGATCGACCACGACGGCGGAACCGGGCTCTGGTACGCGCTGCGCAGCGTCGAACGGATCACCCACGCGCCCGCCTCTGGAATGTGGAAGCAGCCCCGCGAGACGCGATATGTCCTGATCGACCACGAACAGGTCGACCCGCCGCCCGCTCGCAAGCAGCTCGTCCGCCGCTACCTCGGAGCCTTCGGGCCTGCGACTCGCGCCGACATCGCGGAGTGGAGCGGGCTCCGCGTGCGCGACTTCGAGCCTGCGCTCGAGGCGCTCGAGCCGCTTCGTCGTTTCCGCGACGAGCGTGGACGCGAGCTGCTCGACCTCCCGCGCGCTCCTCTCCCTGCCGGAGACTCCCCCACGCCGGTCCGCTTTCTGCCCCGCTTCGACAATCTCGTCCTCTCGCACGCCGACCGCACCCGCGTGCTCGCGGAGGAACACCGGCGGACCGTGATCCACGGCGGCGGGATGGTCGAGGCGACGTTCCTCGTCGACGGCTTCGTCGCAGGGCTATGGCGCGTCGAGGCCGGACGCGTCCGGGTCGAGCCCTTCGCGCCCCTGCCGCGCGTGCGGCGCCGCGAGGTCGAGAACGAGGCAGCGCGGCTGGAGGCATGGCTCCGCTGATGCAGATCGGCGCGCACATCTCCTCCGCGGGCGGCATCGACAAGGCGATCGACCGCGCGGTCGACCTGGGCGCCGACTCCGTGCAGGTCTTCACCCAGAGCCCGCGCACCTGGCGGCCGACGAACCACGACCCGGCGAGCTTCGAGCGATTTCGCGAAAAGCGCGCGGAGGCCGGCATCGGCGGCGTCCTGTGCCACGCGCTCTACCTCTGCAACCTCGCCGCGCCCGACGACGCCGTGTACGAGAAGTCGGTACTCGCGCTGTGCAACACGATGGAGGTCGCGTGCGGGATCGGCGCCGACGGCGTCGTCTTCCACGTCGGCTCGCACCTCGGCAGCGGGTTCGAGGCGGGGCTCGAGCGCGTCTTGCCGGCGATGGAGCTCGTGCTCGAGCTCTGTTCCGACGAGACGTGGCTCCTGATGGAGAACTCCGCCGGTGCGGGAGGCACGATCGGCCGCTCGATCGAGGAGCTGGCGACGCTGAACGAGCGGCTCGGGCGGCATCCACGGCTCGGCATCTGCCTCGACTCGTGCCACCTCTGGGTGTCGGGCGTGGACGTGACCGATCCGGCTGCACTCGACGCCTGCCTCGACGAGGTCGACTCCACGATCGGGCTCGACCGCCTGCGGGCGCTCCACGTGAACGACGCCGCCGCGCCGTTCGCGTCCAACCGCGACCGGCACGCGAACATCCTCGAGGGCGAGCTCGGAGAGAAGCTCGGCGTGTTCCTCGCGAATCGGCGGCTGCAAGGGCTACCCGCGGTGCTCGAGACCGCCGGCCCGGAGAACCGCGGCCCGGACGCAAACGAGATCCGCAAGACGAAGGAGCTGCGCGCACGCTGGCTAGCGTGAGACGAGACCGCTATCGCTGGGTCGTGCTCGCCGCGGGGACGCTCGCGCAGGCGAGCTTCTCGGCGTCCTCGGTCGGCCTGCCTGCGCTCGGCCCGGCGCTGAAGTCGGAGTACGGACTTACGCTCGGCGAGACCGGCGTCGTGCTCGGGGCGATCGGGATCGGGATGCTGTTCACGCTCCTGCCGTGGGGGCTCGTCGCGGACCGCATCGACGAGCGGTGGGTGATCCCGGTCGGGCTCAGCGGCGGGGCGGTCATGCTCGCGGCCGCCGCCGGCACGCACAGCTTCGCAGCGGTCACGGGCGTGCTCGTCGGAGTCGGGGCGCTCGGGGCGAGCGTGAACGCTGCGAGCGGGCGCGCGATCATGGCGTGGTTCCCCGCGTCAGAGCTCGGCCTCGCGCTCGGGATCCGGCAGACCGCGATTCCGATCGGAGGCGCGATCGGAGCCTCCCTCCTCCCCGTCCTCGCCTCGTCCGGCGGGACGCGCCTCGCGTTCTTCTTCCTCGCCGGCGCGTGCGCGACCGGCGCCGCAGTCGCGGCGGCCTTCATCCGCACCGGGGCGGTAGACGAGCCGGAGCTGCGCGACGTCTCAGGCCCGGTACGCGATCCACGCATGTGGCTCCTCGGCACCGGCACGGGCCTGTACCTCACCGCCCAGATCGGGATCACGGGCTTCGTCGTGCTCTTCCTGCACGAGCACCGTCACGTCTCGACGCACGCCGCCGCCGCCCTGCTCGCTGCGATCAACGTGCTCGCGATCGGAGCCCGCATCGGCTCGGGACGGATCTCGGACCGGCTCGGCAGCCGCCTGCGCCCGCTGAGGGCGATCGGCGTCGCGCTAACCCTCTTCACCGCGGGTGTCGCCGCCGCGACCGACGCACCGCTCTGCCTGCTCGTGCCGCTGTTCCTCGTGGCGGGCGTGCTCAGCATGGCGTGGAACGGGCTCGCCTATGCGTCGGCCGCCGAAACGGCCGGCTCGGCGCGCACCGGCGCGGCGCTCGGCTTCCAGCAGACGCTGCTCGGCGTCGTCGTGGCGGGCGCGCCGCCGGTCGTAGCCGTCGTCGCCGCCCACAGCTGGCGCCTCGCGTTCTTCCTCGCCGCGGCCGGGCCGGGCCTCGGCGTCCTGATCCTGCGGCGACTCGAAGCTAGAGGTCCGCGACCCGCGCGAACACCCGGAACGTCGGCGACCCTGCCGGCAGCTCCCCGAACTCCGGATTGAGGCAGCCGAGCTTGCTCTCGCGCTGCACGAACGTCGACTGAACGGCCGCGTCGCACATCGGCAAGGGGCCGCGCAGCGCACGCACGGCACCGAAGCCCTCGCGCGTTCGCTCGGCGGCCGCGAGCATCTCGACGTCGATCTCCGCCTCGAACACGTTCTGCAGGCACCCCATGAACGTGTGCCCATGCTCCTCGTACGCGTAGACGAACGGACACGACCGCTCGAGACACGCCGCCGGATAAACGACCTTCTCGCAGTGCACCGCGCAACGCCGGCACTCGGCCTCGTCCTGCGGATGCAGGGGCAGCGTGGGGGCGGCTTGCTTCGGTCTCATGAACACATTGTCGGAGTGGACGCAAGGCTGCGCAAGACTTGACAGACCACCGATGTCGAGCTAGGGCGCCCGGCCGTCTCCTGCCCGGTCGGCCGCTCTTTAGGCTTGGTTGGTGATCCGCAAGCTCCTCTGGGCTTCGCTCGCCCTCGCCCCCGTCACGATCCTCGTCGACAAGCTGACCGGCGCGGGCCACGTCGCGCTGTTCGTGCTCGCCGCCGTGGCGCTGATTCCCCTCGCCTGGCTGATCGGCGAGGCGACCGAGCACGCGGCCGAGCACACCGGCCCAGGCATCGGCGGCTTCCTCAACGCGAGCTTCGGGAACGCGCCGGAGCTGATCGTCGCGCTCTTCGCCGTCGGTGCGAACCTGCCCGTCGTCGTGCGCGGCTCGCTCTCGGGCAGCGTGATCTCGAATCTCCTGCTCGTCTACGGCGTCACGCAGATCGCCGGCCCCGACGGAGCCCGGATCGACCGCCGCTCGCTGCTCGTGCAGATCGGCCTCGTCGGCGCAGCGGTCGTCGCCTTCATCGTCCCGACGACGGTCGGCTACACCGGGCAGTCGGAACGTCACGCCGTCGTCGTCGCCTCGATCCCGGTCGCGATCGTGCTTCTGCTGCTCTATCTCGCGGTCGTGGGCCCCAACCTGCGTCGCCACCGGGAGGACGCGCGCGAGCAGGAGGAGCCGGACGAAGGCACGTGGGCACTATGGTCGGCGCTCGCCGCTCTAACCCTGGCGACCGGTGCCACCGCCTGGGTGAGCGAGATCCTCGTCCACTCGCTGGCCGCGTTCGCTTCCGCCGTCGGCCTGAGCCAGTTCTTCATCGCCGTCGTGATCGTCGCGATCGTCGGCAACGCCGCGGAGCACGGGGGGTCGATCCTCATCGCCCGCAACGGGAAGATGCGGCTCGCGACCGAGATCGCGATCTCGTCGGGCGCGCAGGTCGCGTTGCTCGTCGTCCCGGTCGTGACGCTCCTCTCGCTGCTCTTCTCCCACCACCTCGCGCTCTCGTTCCGCTGGACGGAGCTCGTCGCGATGGCCGGCGCCGTGGTCGTCGTCGCCGCGACGATCTGGGACGGCCGCTCGGTCCGGAAGGAAGGCATGTTCCTGGTCGCCGCCTACGCCGCAGCGGTCCTCGGCTTCCTCCTCGGGGGCGGCCGGTGAAGATGGTGTGAACCCCTTTGCCCGGCGCGGCGCTTTCGTCTACCTTGAAGGACATGGCCGTGGGGGAGCAGTCGAAGGGCGATCTCGCCGTGCCCGCGAACGCCGCGGTCGAGGCGCGAGGGCTCGTGCGCCGCTACGGCGAGGGCGAGACGGCGGTCGAGGCGCTCCGCGGCGTCGACCTCGACGTGCGCTCCGGCGAGCTCGTCGCCGTCATGGGGCCGTCGGGCTCCGGCAAGTCGACACTCATGCACCTCCTCGCCGGGCTCGACAAGCCCACGGCCGGGACGGTCCAGATCGCCGGCACGGAGATCACGAATCTCGACGACTCGAAGCTGACGCGCCTCCGGCGCGAGCACATCGGCTTCGTCTTCCAGTTCTTCAACTTGCTGCCCATGCTCGACGCGGAGGAGAACGTCATCCTCCCGCTATCGATCGCCGGGGAGAAGCCCGACAAGGCCTGGCTCGACTCGCTCCTCGGACAGATGGGCCTCACCGACCGTCGCCGCCACCGGCCGTCAGAGCTGTCCGGCGGCCAGCAACAGCGGGTCGCGATCGCCCGCTCGCTCGTCACCCGGCCGACGATCCTCTTCGCCGACGAGCCGACCGGCAACCTGGACTCGAAGACGAGCGGTGAGATCCTCGAGCTGATGCGGGCGTCGGTGGATGCGTACGGTCAGACCACGGTGATGGTCACGCACGAGGCGCGAGCCGCCGCGATCGCCGACCGGATCCTCTTCCTCGAGGACGGGTCGATCGTGAAGGAGTTGCGCGGCGCGAGCCAGCAGGACGTGCTCGCGGTGATGAACTCGCTCGGCACATGATCCGCGTCGCGCTGAGAGGGATGCTGCGGCGCAAGCTGCGCACCGTGCTGACTGCGATTGCGATCGTCCTCGGTGTTGCGCTGATCACCGGCACCTACGTCCTCACCGACTCGATCAAGGGCGCGTTCGGCGGCATCTTCACCCAGGTCTACCGCGGCACCGACGCGACGGTGACCGGCAAGTCCGCGTTCAGCCTGAGCAACAACGGCACGACGACGGCACCGCCGTTCGGCCAGTCGCTCCTGCCGAAGATCCGCAACCTGCCGGATGTGGCCGATGCGGTTGGTGGCGTCGGCGGCAACGCGCACCTCATTCTCGACGGCAAGGTCGTCCACTTCGGCGGCGCGCCGAACCTCGGCTTCAGTGTCGATCCCAAGCGGCCCGCGCTCAACTCACTCGCGCTGGTCGAGGGCAACTGGCCCGGAACGAACCAGATCGTGATCGACCAGGCGACGGGCAACAAGAAGGATCTCAAGGTCGGGCAAACGATCGGCGTCCAGGCCAACGGCCCCACCCTCCAGATGAGGATCTCGGGCTTCGTGCACTTCGGCGGCGCGTCGAGCCTTGGCGGCGCCACGCTCTCCGGCTTCAACCTTCCCACCGCGCAGCGGCTCTTCCAGCGCATCGGGAAGCTCGATCAGATCCGGGCCAAGGCGAAGCCGGGCGTGACGCCGGCGAAGCTCGCCGACGAGATCCGCACGATCCTGCCGCCGCATACCCAGGTGCGGACCGGGCAAGCGCAGGCGAAGTCGGACGCCAAGGACACCGAGAGCTTCCTCAACTTCCTGCAGGACTTCCTGCTCGCGTTCGGCGGGATCGCCCTGTTCGTCGGCTCCTTCGTGATCGCGAACTCGCTCTCGATCACGATCACCCAGCGGACGCGTGAGCTGGCGACCCTGAGAACGCTGGGAGCCTCGCGGCGCCAGGTGCGGCGCTCGATCGTCATCGAGGGATTCGCGATCGGCACTCTCGCCTCGATCCTCGGGATCGCAGTCGGCCTCGGCCTCGGGGTCGGCCTCTTCAAGCTGTTCGACCTCGTCGGCTTCACGCTCCCGAACAACGGGCTCGTCCTGCATCAGAGGACGGTGATCGTCGCGCTCGTCGTCGGGATCCTCGTCACCGTGATCGCGAGCCTCCGCCCCGCGTTTCGCGCGACGCGCGTGCCGCCGATCGCCGCGGCACGCGAGGGATCCGAGCTGCCGCCCGGCCGATTCGCGAAATACCGGCCGATCGGCTCGGCGCTGCTCACGGCGCTCGGGTTCGCTCTGGTCATCTACGGCCTCTTCGCGCATGGGCTCGGCACGAAAGGCGTCCTCCTCTCGATGGGAGTCGGGACGCTGCTGATCTTCATCGGTGTTTCTCTCCTCGCGGCACGCTTCGCGCGTCCGCTCGCATGGGTGCTCGGCGCGCCGGCGAGCAGGTTCGGCGGCGCGGCAGGCGCGCTCGCGCGGGACAACGCGCGCCGGAACCCCCAGCGAACCGCCTCGACCGCGTCCGCGTTGATGATCGGGCTCGCTCTCGTGACGCTCGTCGCGGTCATCGCAGCGGGGATCACGAAGAGCTTCCGCGGCGCCGTCAACGACCTCTGGGTCAGCGGCTACGCGATCACCGCGCAGAACAACTTCGATCCGATCCCGATCGCCGCCGGAAACGCCGCGGCCCGGACGCCGGGCGTCCAGGCGATCGCGAATGTCCGCGGGGGCGACGCGGAGATCCTCAACGGCGTGCACCAGGCGACCGCGGTTGGCCCGGGCGGCGCCCAGATCTTCAACATGACCTGGCTCGACGGCGGGAACAGCACCGTCTTCACCCGGCTCGGCGCGCACGGCGCGTTCACCGACAAGAGCTTCGCCAAGTCGCACAACCTGACGATCGGCTCGCCGCTGACCTTGACCGCGCCGACCGGCAAGAGCATCGACGTGAAGGTGATCGGCATCTTCGACCCGCCGACCGGAGGCTCCCCGTTCGGCGTGGTCACGATCTCCGACAAGGCCTGGGACAAGATCTACGACACGCCCCAGAACCTGTTCTCGTTCGTCCGGATGAAAGGCGGAGAGACGGACGCGGACAGAGCTGCGCTCGAGCGTCAGCTCAAGGCGTTCCCGAACGCCAAAGTGCAGACGAAGAAAGAGTTCATCGACAATCAGATCAGCGGGTTGAACGCGATCCTCAACGTCCTGTTCGTGCTCCTCGCGCTCTCGGTGATCGTGAGCCTGTTCGGCATCGTGAACACGCTCATCCTCACCGTGTTCGAGCGGACTCGAGAGCTCGGCATGTTGCGCGCGATCGGGATGACGCGGCGGCAGGTGCGGCGCATGATTCGCGCCGAGAGCGTGATCACAGCCCTGATGGGCGGCGTGATCGGAATCGCCCTCGGACTCGTGCTGGGCGGGCTGCTCGCGGCGCGCATCGACTTCATCGTCTTTGCGCTTCCGTGGAAGCAGGTGATCTTCTTCGCGATCGCCGCCGTCGTCGTCGGCGTTGTCGCCGCCATCTTCCCCGCGCGCCGCGCCGCCAAGCTGAACGTCCTCGAAGCCCTCCAGTACGAGTAGCTACGCGGCGTCCGGAGCGCGCCACGGGCCGGGATCGCGCGTCACGGGATAGCCCGCCCAGACCATCTGCACGATCGATCCGTCCGCGTCGCGCTTGATCCGCAACGCCTCGCCGTGCTCAGGCCCCGAGACGGTGCGCCACCGATCGTCGGCCTCACGCTCGAAGATCGACGAGGGCTGCCAGTCGGGCATGTCGTCGAAGCGCCCCTCGAGCTTCCCGTCTCGCCAGCGGAGCACGAGCTGTGCCGCCTCCATGAACCAGATGCCGAGGAGCGGAACGATTTCCTCGGGCGGCGGCTCGCCGATCCGCCAGGCTTCGGGCGCGACCGGCCACTCCTCGATCGTGGTCCCCACGAGTCGGAGCGTGAGCTCGCCGAGCGCCGTCTCGCTCTCGTTCGTCAGCGCTGCGGCCACGACCTTCTCCTTCGCCGAGAAGAGAAGTTGTGCGATGAAGCCGGGCATAGAGCCGCTATGGCCGGCGAGGATCCGCTCGCCGTCGCGGCTGAGCCCGAGACCGAGCCCGTAGCCTGACTGCCACCGCTGGTGGTCCGAGATCGCCTGCACCGTCCGCATCTCCTCGGCACTCGACGACGTCAGAACCGACTCGTCGGGATGCGCGAGAAACGCGCCCCAGCGGCAGATGTCGCCGGCCGTCCCCCACAGCTGGCCCGCGGAGGCCCACGCGCCGGTCTCGACGCCGATCGTGCCCCAGACCCCGTCGGCGTACGGCTGCGCGAGATAACCCTTGGCCGCCGGCGAATCCGGCTCGAAGCTCACGCGCGTCAGGCCGACCGGCTCGAAGAGCCGGTCGCGGACGTAGTCCATGTACGGCCGGCCCGAGACGCGCTCGACGACGATGCCGAGCAGCGCGAAGGCGAGGTTCGAGTAGTGGAACCGGGCGCCCGAAGGCAGCACGAGCTCGGCCTGCGCGAGCGTCTCGAGCAGCTCGTCGGGCTGCGCGAAGCGGAGCGTCAGCCACGAGTCGTCGTGTGTCTCGCGCTGCAGCCCGGATGCGTGCGACAGGAGCCGCCGGATCGTCGGCGTGTGCGCGGCGCCCTCGACATGCCGGTCGAGCGTGTCCTCGAGGTCGAGCTTCCCCGCGTCGCGCAGCTGCATGATCGCCGCCGCCGTGAACGTCTTCGTGATCGAGCCGATGCGGTACTGCGTGTCCGGTGTCGCCTCGACACCGGCCTCGACGTCGGCCACGCCGACCGCGGTCTCCCAGATCAGCTCGCCGTCGCGAAGAACGGCCGCGGCGATGCTCGGCACGCGCTTCTCGCGCTGCTCGCCCGCGACGGCTCTCTCGAGTCGCGCCGCCAGGCGCTCGGGAGTCTCAGACGCGGACAGCGAGCACCTCCTGCATCGACTCGATCGCCTGCGCGATCCCCTCGTCCCCGATGTCGAGATGGGTGACGGCACGGAGCCAGCCGGGACGCAGGTCACTGACCGCGATCCCGCGCTCGCGGAGCCGCTCGGTCAGGCCCGGCTCGTTCGGGATCGAGACGAAGTTGGTGTCGACCGTCGCGGGGTCGAGCCCGCTGCCCTCGGCCAGCCGTTTCGCCCGCGCGTGGTCCTCGGCGAGCCGCTCGACGTGGTGGTCGAGCGCGTAGAGCATCGCGGCGGCGGCGATGCCCGACTGCCGCAGCGCGCCGCCGAGCAGGAACTTGCCCTCCCAGGCTTGCTCGATCGTCTGTGCCGAGCCGGCGAGGATCGCGCCGAATGGGCAGCCCAGCCCCTTCGAGAAGCAGACAGTGACCGTGTCGGCGAGTACTCCCCAAGCCGACGGCTCCAGCCCAGCCCCGACCGCGGCGTTCAAGAGCCGCGCGCCGTCGAGGTGCACGGCCGCGCCGCGCTCGCGCGCCGCGCCGGCGACTGCACTGAACTCGTCGAGCGGCCAGATGCGGCCGCCCGAGCTGTTGTGCGTGTTCTCGAGGACGAGGACGCTGCCCGCGCCGAAGTTGTCGAGCTCCTCGATCTGCTCGACGGTGGGCCTGCCGGCGTCGGCCGCGACGCCGTGCATCACGAGACCGGAATGGATCGCCGGCCCTCCCCACTCCCAGATCAGGACGTGCGTGTTCTCCTCGGCGACGACCTTGCAGCCGGGCCGGCTCAGCACGCGTAGCGCGACCTGATTGGCCATCGTGGCAGTCGGGAGGAAGAGCGCAGCCTCCTGACCGAGCAGCTCCGCCGCGCGGCGCTGCAGCTCGTTCGTCGTCGGGTCCTCGCGCTCCTGCTCGTCGCCGACCTCGGCGGCCGCCATCGCCGCGAGCATTCCCGGCGTCGGCTTCGTCATCGTGTCGGATCGCAGGTCGATCATCGACCCTGACGCTACCGTAGCCCGATGGATCTGGCCCTTTTGGAGGAGACACTGCGGGCGCGCGGTGAGCCGGCGTTCCGTGCCCGGCAGGTGTGGGAGTGGACGGCGCGCGGCGCGCCCGGCTACGCGGATATGACCAACCTGCCGCGCGGACTGCGCACGGAGCTCGAGGCGGCGGTGCCGTTCTCGACGCTGACCGTCGAGGCCGAGCGCGAGTCGCGCGACGGAACAGTGAAGACCCTCTTCCGGACGGAAGACGGCCACCCCGTGGAGGCCGTGCTGATGCGCTACCGCGACGGACGGCGCTCGCTCTGCGTCTCTTCGCAGTCGGGCTGCCCCTTGACGTGCACCTTCTGCGCTACGGGCTCGATGGCGTTCGGCCGCAACCTCACCGCCTCGGAGATCGTCGACCAGGCCCTCCATTTCCGGCGGCTCACCGCGGTCGACCACTGCGTCTTCATGGGGATGGGCGAGCCGATGCTCAACCTCGACGAGGTGCTCGGCGCGGTGCGGAACCTGCCCGACGTCGGGATCACCCACCGGCGCACGACGATCTCGACGGTCGGCTGGCTCCCGGGGTTGCGGCGATTCGTGGACGAGGTGGACAAGCCGATCCGCCTCGCGCTCTCGCTCCACGCGCCCGACGACGAGCTGCGGTCGCGGATCATGGCGGTCAACGACCGGTACCCGATTGCGGACGTCGTCGCCGAGTGCCGCCGGCACGTGGACGCGACGAACCGCCGTGTCTTCGTCGAGTACGTGATGCTCGCCGGCGTGAACGACTCGCCGGAGCAGGCCCGCGCTCTTGCGGAGCTGCTCGGCCGCGACCACTTCAAGGTGAATCTGATCCCCTACAACCCTTGGGCTGCAAGCGCCGGCGGCGACGCCGCCGGCGCGCGGCCGAACACCCCGCGCACGGCGGCCGGCGGTCTCTATGACGGCTCGCCGCGCGAGCGGATCTCGGCCTTCCGGCACGAGCTCGAGCGCGCGCGCGTCCCCGTCACGGTGCGCCTCACGCGCGGGCGAGACATCGAGGCCGCGTGCGGACAGCTGGCGGCGGCTCCGAGATCCCGCCGGGACACGCAGCCCGTCGGTGCCTGAGGCGCGCACGTTCCTCAGGCCGGACGGCCGTCGCTTCCTCCTCGGCCCGCCAGAGGGACACCTTCCCTCGGGCGAGCTCTTCGCCACGGTCGAGGAGCACGATGTCGACCGACTCCGCGAACTAGAAGCTTTGGGCTTCGTCCGCGAGCGAAGGGAGCTGCGCCTCATCCTCCCGACGAACGTGCCGCGCACGGCGGCACCTCAAGGCGTGAAGGTCGTGCGAGCGGACGCGGTGGACGAAGAGACGCTGCGGCTGCTCGACAACGAGCTGCGCCAGGACGTCCCCGGCACGGACGGCTGGCACTGGACGACCGACGACTTTCGTGAAGAGACCTACCTCTCGCCCCAGTTCGATCCGGCGGTCTACCTGGTCGCGACGTTCGCAGCCGAAAGAGTGGGAATCTGCCGCGTCTGGATCCGGCCGAAGCAGCCGCGGCTCGGCTTCATCGGCGTGCGCCGGTCGCTGCGGCAGCGTGGGATCGCGCGGTGGCTGCTGGGCGAGACTTTCGCGGTGCTCCAAGAGCGCGGCGAGCACAAAATCGCGACCGAGGTGGACGAGACGAACGTCGCGTCACGAGCGCTGCTCGAAGGGCTCGGCGGGCGTGTCGTCGGCGCCGAGCTCGAGCTCAGGCGCCCTTAGGCGCCTCGACCCTCTCGAGTGCGTCGTCGAACGCGTACCGGACGACGGGCTGCTTCGCCGCGCGCACCTCGTCGAGCCGCTTGACCGGCCGGTGATGCGGCGCCTCCTTGAGCAGCTCCGGCTCGTCTGCCGCCTCGCGCGCGATCGCGAGCATCGCGTCGCAGAAGGCGTCGAGCGTCTCCTTCGCCTCGGTTTCCGTCGGCTCCACCATCAGCGCCTCGGGAACGATGAGCGGGAAGTAGATCGTCGGCGGGTGGAAGCCGTAGTCCATCAGCCGCTTCGCCACGTCGAGCGCGGTGCAGCCGTGCTCCCGCTTCATCGTGCGCGCCGAGAGGACGAACTCGTGCATGCACAGCCGGTCGAAGGGCAGGTCGTAGGCGTCCTTCAGCCGCGCGAGGACGTAATTCGCGTTGAGCACGGCCGTCTCGGACATCTCGCGTAGCCGCGGCCCCCACATCCGCAGGTACGCGTACGAGCGGACGAAGACGCCGAACGGGCCGGTGAAGCCGCGCACCTTGCCGATCGTCTGCGGCCGGTCGAAGTCGAGCCCGAAGCCTCCATCCTCCCGCCGCACCACCGCCGGCACCGGCAGAAACGGCTCGAGCGTCTTGCGCACTGCGACCGGACCGCCGCCGGGGCCGCCGCCGCCGTGCGGCTGCGAGAACGTCTTGTGGAGGTTGATGTGGACGATGTCGAAGCCCATGTCCCCGGGGCGCGAGATCCCGCAGACGGCATTGAGGTTCGCGCCGTCGTAGTACATGAGCGCGCCGGCGGCGTGGAAGATCCGCTCGATCTCCTCGATGTTCTCGTCGAAGAGGCCGAGCGTGGACGGGTTCGTGAGCATGAGCGCAGCGGTGTGCTCGTCGACCTTGCCGCGGAGGTCGTCGACGTCGATGTTCCCCCGCGCGTCTGTGCGTACCGGCGTCAGCTCGTAGCCGGCCATCGTGACGGAAGCCGGGTTCGTGCCGTGGGCGGTGTCCGGGATCACGACCTTGCGTCTCTGCTCCGCCTCCCCACGCGCCGCGAAGTACGCGCGTACCAGCAACAGCCCCGTCAGCTCGCCCTGGGAGCCGGCGGCCGGCTGGAGCGAGACGGCGTCGAGACCGGTGACCTCGGCGAGGATCTCCTGCAGGCGCCACATCAGCTCGAGCGCGCCCTGGGCTCCGTCCTCGTCCTGCAGCGGGTGGAGTCGCGCGAACCCGGGCAGCGCGGCGAGCCGCTCGTTGATGCGCGGGTTGTACTTCATCGTGCAGGAGCCGAGGGGATAGAAGCCCGTGTCGACGCCGAAGTTGCGGGTCGAGAGCTCGGTGAAGTGGCGCACGAGCTCGAACTCCGGTACCTCGGGCAAGCGGGGCGGCTCGTTGCGGCGAAGGTCTTCCGGGATCTCCGGGGCCGCGGGAAGCTCGTCGTACCGCGGCAGCGCCGACGCGCGGCGACCGGCCTGCGACTTCTCGTAGATCAGCTTCATCCGCAGACCTCGGCCAGCACGTCGGCGAGGCGGTCGATCTCCTCGGGCGTCCGGCGCTCCGTCACCGCGACGAGCAGGACGTCGTCCATCCCCTCGTAGTCGCGACCGAGCGCGTAGCCGGGATGGACGCCGCGCTCGCGCGCCGCTGCGACGACCTCGCGTGCGTTCCGTCCGACGCGCACGGCAAACTCCTTGAACGTTGTCTGTGTTGAGAACACCGACTCGATTCCTGCCCGCTCCGCGAGGCGTTGCTTCGCGTACGCGGCCAGCGACAGGCAGGTCTCCCCCAGCTCGCGCAGTCCCTGTGGTCCCAGCCACGTGAGATAGACGAGCCCGCCGAGAGCGAGCAGCGTCTGGTTCGTGGTGATGTTCGACGTGGCCTTCTCCCGGCGGATGTGCTGCTCCCGGGTCTGCAGGGTGAGGACATAGCCGCGCTCGCCCGCGGTGTCTACGGTCTCGCCGACGATGCGCCCCGGCATGCGACGGATGAACTCGCTGCGCGCCGCCAGGAAGCCGTAGTGCGGCCCGCCGAAGGACGGGAAGTTGCCCGCCGCCTGACCTTCGCCGAGCGCAAGCGCGGCCCCGTAACGGCCCGGCGCCTCGAGCACGCCGAGCGAGAGGAGGTCGACGTGAGCGATCGGCAACGCACCGGCATCAGCCGCGACCGAGACGAGGTCGGGGGCCGGCTCGAGGCAACCGAAGAAGTTCGGCTGCTGGAAGATGACGGCTGCGGCGTCCGCGGCGACACGCTCGAGCTCATCCGGGTCGGTCGTTCCGTCCCGCTGGGGCGCCTCCACTACTTCGAGCCCGAACCCGGCGGCGTACGTCTTCACGACCTGGCGCACCTGCGGATTCGTGGCCTCCGTGACGACGATCTTGCTGCGGCCGGTCGCGTGCTTCGCGACGTAGAAGGCGTCCGCCGCGACGCTCGTCCCGTCGTAGCCGGAGGCGTTCGAGACGTCCATGCCGGTCAGCTCGCAGATGGCCGTCTGGTACTCGAAGATCGCCTGCAGCACACCCTGGCTCATCTCGGGCTGGTACGGCGTGTACGCGGTCAGCAGCTCCCCACGCTGGAGGATGGCGTCGACCACCGCCGGGACGTAGTGGTCGTACATCCCCGCGCCGAGGAACGACACCTCACTGCTGGCATCGGCATTCCGCTCGGCGAGAGCCGCGACGTGCGCGAAGAGCTCCTGCTCGGAGAGCGCCGGCTCGAGGTCGAGCTCGCGCCCGAGGCGAACCGAATCGGGCAGGTCGCCGAAGAGCTCGTCGACTGCGCCCACACCGATCATCCCGAGCATTTCGTCCCGGTCGGAGTCGGTCAGCGCGAGGAACGGGTGCTGCTGCGTCACTGGTTCGCGAGAACCTGCCGATAGGCGGCCGCGTCGAGGAGATCGTCGGTCTCCCCGGGATCGCCGAGGCGAATGCGGATGAGCCACCCGTTGCCGTACGGATCCTCGTTCACCGTCTCCGGCGCATCGACGACCTGCTCGTTCACGGCGAGCACCTCGCCCGAGAGCGGCGCGATCACGTCGGACACCGCCTTCACCGACTCGACCTCGCCGTACGACTGATCCTTCGTCACGTCCGAGCCGACCGCCGGAGGCTCGAAATGCACGAGCTCGCCGAGCAAATCGGCGGCGAACCACGTGATGCCGAGCACCGCCTCGTCCCCGTCGACTCGCGCCCAGTCGTGCTCCTCGTGGTACTTCAGTTCCTCGGGATAGCTCTCGGCCGCTGCCACTCAGTCCTCCCTCTTCTTGTAGATCGGCTTCTTGACGACGCGTGCCCGCCGCGGGCGACCGCGAACGTCGATCGTCAACTCGGTGTCCGGCTTGGCCAGCGCGGTCGGGACGTAGCCCATTCCGATCCCGACCTCCAACATCGGTGAATGCGAGCCCGACGTCACCTCCCCACCACCTTCGATCGCCATCCCCTGCCGGGGAATCGCCTTCTCCTCCATCGCGAAGGCGACGAGCCGGCGCTTGGGGCCCTCTGCCTTGATGCGCCGGAGGGCGTCGACGCCGACGAATTCCTTGTCGAGCGCGCACACCCAGCCGAGGCCCGCCGAAACGGCGTCGGTGTCGGGCCCGATGTCGTTGCCGTGCAGCGGGTAGCAGACCTCGAGGCGCAGCGAGTCGCGCGCGCCGAGCCCACACGGCACCGCACCGCGCCCGAGCACCGCATCCCAGAGCCGGACGGCGTCCTCGCTCATGCAGAGGAGCTCGCAGCCGTCCTCACCGGTGTAGCCGGTGCGGTTGACCATCACCTCGACGCCGTCGAGCATCGTCTCCGCGAACGTGAATGGCGGAGCCGGCGGCAGGCCTAGCCGCTCGATCGCCCGTGGGCCCTGAACGGCGAGCAACGCGCAGTCGTCGGACACGTCACGCACGTCCGAGCCGCGCACCTCTCGCTCCTTCAGCGAGTTGTACGCCGCTGCACGATTCCCCGCGTTCACGACGAGGAGGTACGAGCAATCGCCGGTGCGGTAGACGACCAGGTCGTCGATGATGCCGCCGCCCTCGTTCGTCAGCAATGTGTACTGCGCCTCGCCGGGCGCGAGCTTGTCCACGTCGTTCGCGAGCGTTGCCTGGAGCAGGTCGCGGGCGTGCGGCCCTTCGACCTCGAGTTCGCCCATGTGCGAGACGTCGAAGACGCCGGCATCCGAGCGCACGGCTCGGTGCTCTGGGATGACGCCTTCGTACTGAACCGGCATCTCCCAGCCTGCGAACGGCACCATTCGCGCTCCGAGCTCGACGTGCCGGTCGTGGAGCGGCGTGTGCAGAAGCGTCGCGGACATCGGCAGGCCGATCCTAGTTAGTACGCATCGCGCCTCGACTCAGTCGAAAACGTCCCCAGAACGGAGCCGCCCCGGCTCATCGAAGACGAACCAGGGCGGCGGACCGGGTCGTGGGGTTGACTCTTATGGTCAACCCTGTTGAGGGCACGCACCGTGTGCCCCGTTTGCCCGACGCCAAACCTGCCGAGTCGAGGCTCGCGAAACTCCGCGTCGCGGTGTTATTCGCCGCGCAGGAAGGACGGCACGTCGAGGCCGTTCTCCCCCCGCTCCGTGCCGGCAGCGGGAGCCGTCAGCTCCGGCTCCGCGCTCGCCCTGCGGCGACGCCGCCCACCACCGAAGCCTGTGGCGATGACGGTGACGCGCACCGCATCGCCCATGGCCTCGTCGATGACCGCGCCGAAGATGACGTTCGCGTTGACGTCGGCCGCGCTCGTGACGACCTCTGCAGCCTCGTTGACCTCGAAGAGGCCGATGTCGGGACCACCGGTGATGTTGAGCAGGATCCCGGTCGCACCTTCGATCGAGGATTCGAGCAGCGGAGAGGACACGGCCGAGCGCGCCGCCTCAGCCGCGCGGTTGTCGCCGCTCGCCGTGCCGATGCCCATCAGAGCCGAGCCGGCCTCGCGCATGATCGTCCGCACGTCCGCGAAGTCGAGGTTGACGAGACCGGGCACCGTGATCAGGTCCGTGATGCCTTGGACGCCCTGCCGGAGCACGTCGTCGGCCATGCGGAACGCGTCGACGACCGATGTCTGCTTCTCGACCACCTGCAGCAGGCGGTCGTTCTCGATCACGATCAGCGTCTCGAGCCTGTCGCGCAGGCTCTCGATGCCCTGCTCGGCCTGCTGCGCGCGCTTCCGGCCCTCGAAGTTGAACGGCTTCGTGACGACGCCGACGGTGAGCGCTCCGAGCTCACGGCCGAGCTCCGCGACGACCGGCGCAGCACCGGTCCCGGTGCCGCCGCCTTCACCCGCGGTGACGAAGATCATGTCCGCGCCCTTGAGCGCCTCCTTGAGCTCGTCGCGGCTCTCCTGCGCGGCGGCGAGGCCGACGGCCGGATCCGCGCCGGCGCCGAGACCGCGCGTGGCTGCGGAGCCGATGTGGATCTTCACGTCTGCGTCGCAGACCATCAGCGCCTGCGCGTCCGTGTTGACCGCGATGAACTCGACGCCCGACAAACCGGCGTCCACCATCCGGTTGACGGCGTTGGTCCCGCCGCCACCGACGCCGACGACCTTGATGACTGCCAGGTAGTTCCCGGCCGCTTCGTTCGTGCTCATGAGCTTCGAACCTGAACCTTCACTAGAGGATTGGGGCTGCCTTCAGCAACAACGCGGCGGAGCGTACGTGCGCGAACGCTCGATGTCAACCGGAACTGGAGCTTCACACCCTCAACCTCTAGCAGAGCCTTGCTGTAAGCCGACGGTCGGTGATCCGGTTCCGGAGACTGGTCTGCCGGGGTTACTCACGTCGAGAAAGACCGAGCCCGACGGGAGCACGGCGAGCACGTGCGCCGCGACGGCGACCTTGAGCTTGATGTCGGTGCCGTCGCCGAGCAGCAGCTCGAGCCCCGAATGGAGCCGGAACAGAAGCGTGCCGTCGCTGTCCGACGCCGACGCGACGCGGACCGCGAACGCACCTGCGAGCCCGACCGCGCGGGCTGCAGCGGCAGTCCCCGCAACCCCGACCTCACTCCCGATGCTCACGTGAGTGTGGGTGGAGAGCCAGATCCGTGGCAACCTCGGCAGGGCGCTCCCCGGCAGACGCTCCATCACGCGGCCGCGGGCCGAGACGAGCCAGCTCTCCGAACCCTGGCGTAGGACGGCCGCCGGCCGCTCGGAGACGACCGTGACGCGCAGCGTGTGTGGGAAAGCTCGGTCGTAGCTCGCGCGCACGACGGTCGGAAGTGCGTCGACGTCCCGGAGCACTGCGGACCCATCAAGCCCGACCAGGGGCCGACCCAGTACCGGCCCGAGAGCCTCGCGGACCTGGCCCGCGACGCGCGGTGATGCTCCCCTGACCTCGATCCGGTCGATCGCGAAGAGCGACGACTCGCGCGCGATCAGATAGCCGCCGAGGCCGAGCAACAGCACGCCCACGCCGACGACGAGCGATCGTCGTGTCGGCGCGAGCTGGACGAGCCAGGCGCGGGGGCGAACCGCAGGCCACCGGGGTCGCGACGGCAGCCACGCGACGAACTCGGCGCGGGCGATGGACCGAGCGAGACGAGCCCTTCCAGGCATGTTCCGAAGTTCGTCGCCGGAGCGGACCCTCCTACAGCTGCGGCAACTCGAGCTCGCCCAGAAACTCGACCTCGTGCACGAGCCGGACGCCGAATTGCTCGTGCGCCCGGCGGCGCGCCTCGGCCATGAGTGCGATGGCGTCGGCCGTCGTGGCGCCGTCCGCATTCTCGATGAAGTTCGCGTGCTTCGGCGAGATCTGCGCACCGCCGATCCGGTGCCCCTTGAGGCCGCAAGCCTCGAGCATCCGCCCCGCGCTCAGCTCGTGCTCGGGGTTCTTGAAGACGCTGCCGAACGTGCGCCGGTTCGTCGGCTGCGCGTCCTTGCGGCGCGTGTTGAGCTCGCGCACCTCGGCCTTGATCTCGTCCGGAAGCCGGGGGCGCAGCCTCAGCTCGGCCCGCACCACCACCTGCCCGTGCCGAAGCTCGGAGTGCCGGTAGCTGAGCCCGAGCTCGGCGGGTGTCAGCCAGCCGCTGCCGTCGGCGGTGACGACGAGCGCCCGTTCGAGCACGCCGGCGAAGTCGCTGCCGTACGCGCCGCCGTTCATCCAGACGCCGCCGCCGATCGTGCCGGGGATCGCGCAGGCGAACTCGAAGCCGCCGAGCCCGGCCGCACGCGCGCGATGGAGCGCGACCGCGTTCGCCGCGCCGCCGCCGACCCGCAGCAGGTCACCGTCGACCTCGACGGTGGCGAGCTCGCCGCCGAGCTTGAGGACGAGCCGATCCACGCCGTCGTCGGCGGCAAGCAGGTTCGAGCCCAGGCCGACGACCGCCGCTCCCAGCGAGTGCTCCTCGGCCCACTGCAAGAGCTCTGCCGCCTCGGCCTCGGACTCCAGCCGCGCGAAGGCGCGCGCACGCCCGCCCGTCCCAAGGGTCGTGAAGCGGGCGAGCTCGACTCCCTCCTCGATCTTCAAGCGAGCGCCTCCAGGATCAACGGGGCCGCGCGATCGACGTCGCCGGCTCCGAGCGTGAGGATCGTGTCCCCGGGCTGTGCCCACCCCGCCACGAGGCCTGCAGCCTCCTCGAGCGAGCGTGCCCAGCCGAGGCGCATTCCGGGGCGAAGCGCCGCGAGCTCGTCGACGATCAGACGGCCGCTGACGCCGGAGAGGGGCGCCTCTCGCGCCGGATAGATCTCCGTCACGCAGGCTGCATCCGCGGCCCGCAGCGCGCGTGCGAACCCGTGCGCCAGATGCAGCGTCCGCGAGTAGAGGTGCGGCTGGAACAAGACGAGAAGCCGCCCACCGTCCCTCATCGCAGCCAGGTCGGCGGCGAGCTCGGCGGGATGGTGCGCGTAGCTGTCGAGCACGGTGACGCCTCCGGCTTCTCCTTTGGGCTCGAGCCTGCGGCCCGCGCCGCGGAACTCCACGATCGCCGCTTCGGCGTCGGCTCGCGGCACGCCCGCGAGCTCGAGCGCGGCGAGAGCTGCCGCGGCGTTGCGCCGGGTGTGGTCGCCCGGCACGGAGAGCTCGAGGGCCACGGGCTCGAGCTCCTCGGCGCGCACGACGTGCGGCACCCCGCGCAGCCAGATCTCGAAGAACTCCTCGACCTCCCCCCTCGACGCGAACGTCGTGTGGTGGTCGAGGTCGACGTTGAGGAGCACCGCGATCTCCGGGCGCAGCGCGCCGACGGAGCGGTCCGACTCGTCACCCTCCACGACGAGCCAGCCGGAGCCGGCCCGCGCGTTGCCGTCGAGCTGCGGCACGTCGGCCCCGATCAGAAACGCCGGATCCAGGCCGAGCCGGTCGAGACTGAAGGCGATCATCGCGCTCGTCGTCGTCTTCCCGTGCGCTCCCGCCACCACGATGGCGCGGCGCTGCGAGACGAGCTCGGCCAGGAGATCGGCGCGCGGACTCCCCTCCACGAGGCCGGCGAATGCCGTGGAGACGAACACCTCCCGGTCCGACGGTGGCTGCGGCGGCTCCGGCGAGATCTCGACCTCGACACCATCGAGGTGTCGCAGGTACGGCGTCTCGACGCGGTCCCAGCCTGCGACGTCGGCTCCCCAGGCGTGCGCGAGGAGCGCGTAGCCGCTCATCCCGGCACCGCCGATGCCGGCGAGCCAGATGCGCCTACCGGCGAGCGGCCGCGAGGGTGACGAGCTCATCCGCGATCTCCTCCGCTGCGTCGGGCTTGGCGACTGCGCGCATCGCCGCTGCCATCCGGGCGAGGCGGTCGGGCTCCTCGAGCAGTTGCTCGACCACGCCGGGCGCACGCGTCGCCTCCGCCTCGGGCACGACGAGCGCGCCGCCCGCGTCGGCGAACCAGCGGGCGTTCTTCTCCTGGTGATCCCCGGTTGCGAAGGCACCGGGGACGAGCACTGCCGGCAGCCCGGCGGCCGCGAGCTCCCAGATGGAGCCGCCGGCCCGCGCCAACGCGACGTCCGCGGCGCCGTAGGCCACGCCGATCTGGTCTACGAACGGCTCGAGGATGTAGTCGGGCCGCAAGGCCCGGCCACGCAGGTCGGGGTAATCGCGCTCGCCGCACAGGTGGATCACCGCAGGCCCGCGCTCGGCCCAGGCGTCGAGCGCCAGCTCGTTGAGCAGGCGCGCGCCGAGGGAGCCTCCGAAGACGAGGACGACCTGCGCGTCCTCCGCGAGCCCGAGCCGCGCGCGCGCCTCCGCTCGCTCGACCGGACGGGACGCGGCCGGAATCGGCCGTCCGACGGCCCGGTACTTGTCCCCGTGCAACCCGAGCGGCAGCGCCAGGAAGACGCGCTCGGCGAGCGGAGCGGCCAGCCGGTTCGCGAGGCCGAGATGTGCGTCGGCCTCGCTGAGCGCGCACGGAATCCCCTCGAGCCGCGCGGCCAGCACCATCGGGCCCGCGACGTAGCCGCCCGCGCCGAGCACGGCGTCGGGCTTGCGGCGGCGGAGGATGCGGCGGCAGGCGAAGGGCGCGGAGAGCGCCTTGGCCGTCGCCCGCACGAGCTCGGGGCCGGGTCGCCGCGGCAGCCCCGAGACGGCGAAGGCGTCGAACTCGTACCCGAGCTCAGGAACGAGCCGCGCCTCGACGCGATCCGGCGACCCGGCGAACGTCACCAGCCCGTCCCGGCGCCGCAGGGCTTCCGCGACGGCGAGTGCCGGCGCGACGTGCCCGACCGTTCCGCCGGCCGCGATCAGGAACCGCAGCTGCTGGTCGCCCGCCATCACGGGCGATGTTAAGGAGGACGCCGACCGCAACGAGCATCACCACGAGGCTCGACCCTCCATACGAGACGAACGGAAGCGGTATCCCGGTCAGCGGCGCGAGCCCGACGGCGGCCGCCATGTTGATCGCTGCCTGTCCGCAGACGAGGGCCGTGATCCCGGCCGCAAGCCGTTTTGCGAAGGGATCGCGCGTGCCGATGGCAAGCCGAATCCCGGCGTAGGCAAAAGCGGAGAAGGCCATGATCACGAGCGTGACGCCGACGAGGCCGAGCTCCTCGCCCACGACGGCGAACATCATGTCGGTGTGCGCCTCCGGCAGGTAGCCGCCGTACGCCTCGATCCCCGAGCCGAGCCCGCGTCCGAAGATTCCGCCCGAGCCGAGGCTGATCAGCGCCTGCACGTTCTGCAGGCCGGCGCCGGTGGGGTCCTTCCAGGGGTCGAGGAACGTGAGCAGGCGGTCGCGCCGGTACGGCGACCACCACGCGGCGATGGCGGCGAGCGCGATCACGATGCCGTATGCGGTGGCGAGCAGCTGCAGCCGCGTCCCCGAGACGAGCAGGATGGCGCCCACCACGAGCAGGAGCGTGAGCGCGGTGCCGAGGTCCGGCTCGACGAGGACGAGCACGGCGAAGAGGAGGACGAGAAAGCCGATGGGCCGCGCGAGCTCCTTGAGCGTACCCGGGGCCCGGTGGCGCGACAGGTATGCGGCCGTCCAGACGACGAGCGCGAGCTTCGCGAGCTCCGAGGGCTGGAAGACGAGCGGCCCAACGTTGATCCAGCGGCGGGCGCCGTTGATCCGCGGCCCGACCGCGAGCACGCCCAAGCAGAGGACAAGCGCCGTGACGACGAGAGTCGGCGCGAACGCGCGAATCCGGTCGAGGTCGAGGCGGGAGACAACGACGAGCAGCGCGACCCCGATGACCGCGTACGTGACCTGCCGCTCGAGGAAGCCGAGCGGGTTGCCGTTGCCGAGCGCGGCGGAGCCCGAGCTGGCGCTGTAGACCATCACCAGCCCGAAGAGGAGGAGCGCCGTCGTCACGAGCACGAGCAGGTTCCACTCGAACGGAAGCTTCTTCGGCCTCCCCGTCACGAGAGCCCCTCGACGAGGCGCCGGAACATGTCGCCGCGCTCCTCGAAGTTCGCGAACTGGTCGTAGCTCGCGGTAGCCGGCGAGAGGAGGACGACGTCGCCGGGCTCGGCGTCGGCCGCGGCGCGGGCCACGGCGGTCGCGATGTCGCCGGCTCGCACGTACGACCGTGCGACACCGTCGAGCGCGGCGGCGAGTTCGTCGCTCGCTGCCCCGACGAGATAGATCGAGCGAACGCTTTCCGGGAGATCGGCGGCGAACGGCGCTAAGTCCTCGCCTTTGAGGGAGCCGCCGAGGATCAGCCGGAGCGGCGCGTCATACGCGGCGACGCCGCGCCGCGCGGCTGCCGTGTTCGTCGCCTTCGAATCGTTGACCCAGCGCACGCCGTGCAGCTCCCTCACGAGCTCAAGCCGATGCGGCACGCCCGGGAACGTCCGCAGCGCCTCCGCGATCGCGTCGTCGGTCACGCCGGCCGCGCGGGCGGCCGCGGTGGCGGCGGCGGCGTTCTCGCGATTGTGACGGCCGGGGATGAGCGGCTCAGCGGGCAGCGAGTCGTCGGCCGCGAACTCGATCCCCTCGACCCCGAAGTCGCGCGGGACGACCCTTGCGCGCGCCCGCTCGAAGATTCGGAGCTTGGCAGCGCGGTAGGCGTCGAGGGTGCCGTGCCGGTCGAGGTGGTCCGGCTCGAGGTTGAGGAGGACAGCGACGTCGCAGGCGAGCGTGTGGACGTCCTCGAGCTGGAAGCTCGAGAGCTCGCACACGATCCACGAATCCTCGGCGGCAGCCTCGGCGGCGTCGGTCAGCGCTCGGCCGACGTTGCCGGCGACCTCGACCGGACGGTCCGCGGCGCGGAAGATCGCGCCGAGCAGCTCGGTCGTCGTCGTCTTCCCGTTCGTGCCGGTGACGCCCATGAGACGCGCCCGGGGCGGCAGCAGTCGATAGCCAAGCTCGACCTCGCTCCAGACCGGGATTGCGCGCGCGTGCGCGCCTGCGACGAGCGGCGACTCCGCCGCAACGCCCGGGCTCTTCACCAACAGATCTACCCCTTCGAGCAACGCCTCCTCCTCCGTTCCGAGACGGAGTTCGACGCCGAGGCCGTCGAGCCTGCCGGTGTCGACATCGGGAGAGCGGTCGGTCGCGACGACGTGTACGCCGCGCCCGGCGAGTGCCTCGACGGCCGCCAGGCCTGAGCGGGCGAGCCCGACGACGAGCGCCCGGCGCGGCAGCCACGGCTCCCCAGGAGAGGCTCCGTCGGGACATGTCCCGCTCACGGCAAACGCTCCCCCCCAATGGGGGACGCAGAGCCCCAGAGGTCAGCGTACGCCCAGAGGCGTGTCCGGACTGTGTCAGCTTGATCGCGGATGGGATACAGGTTCGCCGTCCGACCGCCGCATCCTCAGCCGAGCTTCGCGCTCACCACGGCCTCTGGGCCGGCGAGCTCGACGACGATCGCCTCGAACCCGGCCGCCTCGAGCGACCGTGCCAGCTCCTCCCCCGCCTCGGAGCCCGGCTCGGCGAGCGCGACGCGCCCTCCGGCGGCTAGCACCCGGGCGAGCTCTTCCACCGCCGCCGCGAGCGCTCCCTCGTCGGTCGCGACCCGCCCGACCGCCGCCGCGACCGCATCATCCGGGAGCGGCAGCACAGGCGACTCCCCGACGAGGTACGCCACCCCGCTCGCGCCGACGGCGTGCGCCTCGCCGAGCAGCTCCTCGAGCTCGTCCACCTGCGAGCGGACGACATAGACCCAGCCGTCGCCGACCCGCTCGTGCGCTCCGAGCGCGAGCGAGACGCCGCCGAGCACGAGCACTGCCTCTTCGGGCGCCAGCCGTGCGGCGTCGAGCAACGCGAGGTCGACCTCGGCGCTCATCGCTGGCCGAAGTAGTAGCGGTAGTAGAGGGCGAACCCCACCGCGCACAACAGCGCGGCGATGATCCAGAACCTCACCGTGATCTTCGTCTCGGACCACGCCTTCATCTCGAAGTGGTGGTGGATCGGCGCCATGAGGAAGACGCGTCGGCCGAAGCGCTTGAACGAGAAGACCTGGATCATCACCGACAGCGCCTCGATCACGAAGATGCCGCCGATCAGGAGGAGGAGCACCTCGACCTTCATCATGATCGCGAACGCGGCGAGCGCCCCGCCGAATGCCATCGAGCCCGTGTCGCCCATGATCACCTCGGCCGGGAACGCGTTGAACCAGAGGAAGCCGACCGCGGCGCCGATCAATGCGGCACCGACGATTGCGAGGTCGAGCTTCGTCAGGTTCCGGTGTCCGACGTGGCCGGACCGGACATAGGACACGACGTTCATCGCCATGAAGGTGAAGAGCGCGATGATCGCCGTGCCGCCGAGGAGGCCGTCGACGCCGTCCGCGAGATTCGTCCCGTTCGCGGCGCCGGCGATCACGAAGAAGAGGAACACGTACCAGCCGTACGAGAGCGGCACCGTGATGTCGACCACCGGGATGTACACGTCGGTGCTCAGATGCAGGTGGCGCGCGACGACCGCGACCACGAGGGTCACCCCTGCGAGCAGAACGAGCTTCCAGCGCCCGGAGAGCCCGAGCGACCGCTTGTGGGTCAGCTTGATGAAGTCGTCGATGAAGCCGATCGCGCCGCAGGCGAGCGCGGTGAAGATCACCGCCAGGGACTGGAGCCGGTAGTGGCTCACGGGCAGAAACGCGATCGTGGCCGCGAAGAGGATCAGCAGCCCGCCCATGGTGGGCGTCCCCTGCTTGACGATGTGATGCCGCGGTCCGTCTTCGCGGATGTGCTGACCGAACTCGTGCTCGCGCAGGAACTCGATGAACCTCGGCCCGATCCCGACCGAGAGGCCCAGGCCGACGGCGGCGGCGATCAGGACGCGGATCACCGCGCGGCTCCCAGCAGCGCGTCGGCGACGACTTCGAGGCCGACGGCGCGCGAGCCCTTGACGAGGATCGCGTCGCCCGGCCGCACGAGATGGACCGCGACCTCCGATGCATCCGTCGCCGTGGCCGCCCACTCATCGGGGTCGTAGCCGCGCGCGAGCTCGCCGACGCCGAGGACGACGTCGACACTCCGGGCCAGCTGCGCGACCTCCTCGTGGTAGCGGGGCGCCTCCACCCCGAGCTCGGCCATCTCGCCGAGAATGGCCACCGTTCGGCGGCCGTTCGCACGGTCCAGGAGATGTGCGAGCGCCGCGCGCATCGCCACGGGGTTTGCGTTCCAGGCGTCGTTGATGAGCAGGCCGCCGCCGGGCAGCTCGAGCTCCTGCGAGCGCCAGAGCGAGAACTCGACCTCCACCGGATCGGCCGGAGGCTCGACACCGAGCGCCTCTGCCGCCGTCAGCGCCGCCACCGCATTCGTCGCCTGGTGACGTGCGGTGAAGCCGAATACGACCTCGGCGCCGCGCCAGCGCAGATGTGTGCGGCCGTCACGCACCTCCGACTCCGCCTCCCCGAAGCGCCGCACGTCGAGCCCGTCCGGCACGAAGGCCTCCAGCTCCGGCGCATCCTCCGGCAGGACCGCGACGGCTCCGGCGGGCAACTCATCGAGTAGCTCCGCCTTCGCGCGGGCGATGTTCTCGAGGCTTCCCATCTGCTCGAGGTGGACGGGCGCGATCGACGTGATCACGCCGAGGTCCGGTCGAGCCACGCGCGCGAGGTCGCGGATCTGGCCGGTGCCGCGCATCGCCATCTCCGTGACGACCACCTCGGTCTCGGGCTCGGCCAGGCAGAGGGTGAGCGGCAGGCCGATCTCGTTGTTGAAGCCACGCGGTGCCGCAACGGTGCGCAGATGAGGACGCAGGACCGCCGCGAGGATGTCCTTCGTCGACGTCTTCCCGACCGAGCCGGTGATCGCCACGACGCGAGCATCGCTGCGACCGCGGACGGCACGGCCCAGCGCGGCGAGCGCGGCGTGAGGGTCGTCCGGAACCAGCGTCGCTCCTGCGCCGCGCGCGCGGGCGTCGTCGAGAAACGACTCGCCCCCCGCGACGGCAACGAAGAGATCGCCACTACGAATCAGGCGCGAGTCGACCTGGACGCCGGTGACGGCTTCTGCGTCGCCCTCGAGATCGCCCAGCGAGAGCGCCCGCACATCGGCGAGCGGCAGCGGAATCAGGTTCTGGCCTCCAACGCCTCCAGCGCCTCCTTGGCGGCAACGCGGTCGTCGAACGGAACGGTTCGATCCGCGAACTCCTGACCCTGCTCCGCGCCCTTGCCCGCGATGACGACGACGTCGCCGGAGCGAGCGAGCCCGACGGCGCGGCCGATCGCCTCCGTGCGGTCCAGCTCCACCTCGACCTCGCCGGTCGCGCCGGACACGATCTCGGCCGCGATTGCCTCGGGATCCTCGCTGCGCGGGTTGTCGGACGTGACGATCGCCACGTCCGCGAGCTCCGACGCGAGCCGCCCCATCACCGGGCGCTTGCCACGGTCACGGTCGCCGCCCGCGCCGACGACAACGATCACGCGGCTCTCGCCCGCGAGGTCGCGCGCCGCACGCAGCACCTTCGCGAGCGCGTCCGGCTTGTGCGAGTAGTCGACGATGACGAGGAACGGCTGCCCCGCGTCGACCGACTCGAATCGGCCGGGGACGCTTCTCACCGACTCGAGCCCGCGCTTGATCGCCACGTCCTCGATCCCGAGCGCGCGCGCCGCGCAGAGAGCTCCGAGCGCGTTCTCGACGTTGAAGCGGCCCTGGAGCTTGAGCTCGATGCCCTCGAGCGCGCTTGTGTCGGCTGCGGTGAAGGTGATCGCGTCAGGGAGCTCGTCCGCGAGCCGCCGTCCATAGGAATCGCCGACGTTGACGACGGCGAGCGGCCGCGGCTCGGCGAGGAACAGCTGCCGTTTCGCCTCGAAGTACGACTCCATGTCGCCGTGGAAGTCGAGGTGATCCTGGCTGAGGTTCGTGAAGACGAGCGCCGCGAAGCGAACCCGATCGAGCCGGTGGAGAACAGATGCGTGCGACGACGCCTCCATGGCACACGAGCGGTCGCCCGCGTCGAGCATCTCCCGGAACACGCGCTGCAGGTCGATCGCCTCGGGCGTGGTGCGCACGACGCCGCGGCGCTCGCCGCCGACGCGCGCCTCGACCGTCCCCAGAAGCCCCGGCCGGCGGCCGGCCGCCGCGAGGATCGCGAACAGAAGGTGGCCGGTCGTCGTCTTGCCGCTCGTCCCGGTCACGCCGACGACCTCGAGCTCGTGGGTCGGCTCGCCGAAGAAGATGTCCGCAGCGGGCGCCATCGCGGCACGCGAGTCCCGGACGACGACCTGTAGCACCGGCAGGTCGAGGACGCGCTCCACCACGAGCGCCACCGCACCGCGCTCGACGGCCTCGGCTGCGAAATCGTGTCCGTCGGCCCGTTCCCCCGGCACGGCGAAGAAGAGAGAGCCCGGCGTGACGGCACGGGCGTCGTATGCGAGATCGCGCACGTCGACCGAAGGGGAACCGTGCACCTCCGCCGGGTCGAGCGCTGCGACGAGGCGCTCCAGGTCCATCGGCCAGAATGTACTCGTGCACGGTGACGGGCAGGCCGGCTCGGTCACCGGCTTCGTTCTGGCGACGCTTGCCTTCCTCGTCGCGATGGCCGGCACGACGCTGCCGACGCCGCTCTACCCGCTGTTCGAGCAGCGATACGCGTTCGGGCCACTCCTCGTGACCGTCATCTTCGCGATCTACGCCTTCGGTGTGATCGGCGGCCTGGTCCTGTTCGGGAACCTCTCCGACCGGATCGGGCGCAAGCCCATCCTGCTGCTCGGGCTCGCGCTCTCCGCCGTGAGCGCGACCCTCTTCCTGCTCGCGGACTCCCTCGTACCCGTCTACGCGGGACGCATCGTCTCCGGCCTCTCGGCCGGGATCTTCACGGGCACGGCCACGGCCTATCTCATCGATCTTGCCCCGCCCGGCAGCCGGAGGCTCGCGAGCTTCGTCGCGGTCTTCGCCAACCTCGGCGGGCTCGGCGCGGGAGCGTTGCTGTCCGGCCTGCTCGCCGAATGGGCGCCGCACGCGCTGCGCATCCCGTTCGCGGTCGACCTCGGCCTCGTCGCGGTCGTCACCGTGGGACTGCTTTTCGTACCGGAGACAGTCACCCGCAGCGAGCTCGACCTCCGTCCGCAACGCGTCGAGGTACCGCCCGAGGTGATGGCCGTCTTCGTCCGCGCGTCGCTCGCCGGGTTCAGCGGGTTCGCGGTCTCCGGGGTGTTCGGCTCGATCGCACCGGAGTTCCTCGGCCTCGGCCTGCATCGACATAGCCCGGCGCTTGCCGGCCTGGTTGTCTTCGTCCTCTTCGTCATGTCGGTCGCGGGGCAGGCCCTCGTCGACCGCCTCCCGAACGCGCTCGCCTCGGGCTGTGGCCTGCTCGTCGGCGGCGTCGCCCTGCTGGCGGTGTCGCTCGCCGCCGACTCACTGCCCACGCTGTTCGCGAGCGCCGCGGTCGGCGGCCTCGGACAGGGCGTCGTCGTCAGCGCCGGCCTCGCCGCCGTCGCCGAGCGCGCGCCTGTCGAGCGCCGCGGCGAGACCGCGTCGAGCTTCTTCGTCGTCCTCTACTTCGGCCTCTCGCTGCCGGTGATCGCCGCCGGCGTCGCAATCCACTACACGTCGTTGCGCTCGGCCGGGATCGGTTTCTGCGCCGCCACCGGCGTCCTGTCCCTCGCCGCGATGGCGGGCCAGATGCGCTCGGGCGCCTAGCCGCGCGCCCCGATCCGCAGGTCCGGCGGTACCTCGAGGTACTGGAGGTCGAAGGAGGCGATCTGCTCGAACGCGGGCGCCGCCACCGTGCCGCCGTAGATCTGGCCGTGCGGCTCGTCCACGCTCACGAGCACGACGAGCCGCGGGCTCGACGCCGGCACCATCCCGACGAAGGTCGCCACGTAGGCACCAGAGATGTAGCCGTTCGGCCCCGGCTTCTGCGCCGTCCCGGTCTTGCCGGCGACCGTGTAGCCGGGGATGGCGGCGAGCTCGGCCGTTCCCTGGTCCGAGACGACGCCCTTCAGCATCGTCCGAAGCTGGCGGTCGACATTCGGAGCGAGGATCCTCCGCCTCCGCGGCCGCGGGGGCACCTGGCCGAAGACGTGGTCGACGAGGTGCGGCTGCACCCACTGGCCGCCGTTCGCGATGGCCGCGTAGGCGGAGGCGAGCTGGACGGACGTGACCGAGACGCCCTGGCCGATCGGGACGTTCCCGATCGTCGATCCCGACCAGTACGGCGGGAAGATGCCGGCGCTCTCGCCGGGCAGGTCGATCCCCGTCAGCCGTCCGAAGCCGAAACGTCTCATCCAGTGCTTGAGGCCGCTCTCGCCGAGATAGCGCTCTGCGATGGTGATTGCGCCGACGTTCGACGAGCGCTGGAGGATCTGCGCGACGCTCATCCGCTCGGTCGGCCGGATCTCGGCGTCGTGGACGATGCGGTCTGCGACGTGGATCGAGTACGGCAGCGTGAACCGCGTTTGCGGCGTGATCTTGTGCTCCGACAGCGCGCCGCCGACCGTCACGACCTTGAACACCGAGCCCGGCTCGAAGACGTCGCCCACGGCGTGGTCGATCTGGAGGTTCCGAGTCGCCGCCGGATACGCGTTCGCATCGAACCCGGGCTCCTGAGCCATCGCGAGGATCGCGCCCGTATGCGGGTCGAGGACGATCGCCGTCGCGTCCTTCGCATGCCACTGCTGCACCGTCCGCTCGAGCACCTGCTCGGCGTTCGCCTGGATGTGGCTGTCGAGCGTAAGGAAGACGTTGCTGCCGTCCCGCGCGGGACGCTCCTGAATCGTGTCCACCGCCTGCCCGGTCGCGTCGCGCACCACCGTCTCGGCACCGCGCCTGCCGCTGAGCTCCCTGTTCAGCTCGAGCTCGAGCCCCGCGAGGCCCGTGTTGTCGACGCCGGCGTAGCCCAGCACCGGCGCTGCGACCGTGCCCTGCGGGTAGACGCGCTTCTCGTTGGACTGGAACGTGAAGCCCGTCAGATTCCGCTTCGAGAGGAGAGCGGCGAGCCTGGGTGACGCTTTCCGCTCCACGTAGACGAACCCGCGGCTCCGGTCGGCGAGCTTCGGATACACCTTGCGATAACGAAGGCCGAGCACGCCGGCCGCGACGCGGGCCTCGCGACGGGGATCGGCGATCTGCATCGGGTCGGCGATGACGTCGGTCGCCTGCTCACCGATGGCGAGCGGCGTGCCGAGCCGGTCGTAGATCGTCCCACGGCTGGCCGGAATCGCGAGATCGAACTTCGCCTGCCTCTGCGCGAGCCTGGCGAGCGACGACGCGCGCACCGTCTGGAGCCAGGCGACCCGCACGCCGAGGGCCGCGAAGGTGAGAAGGATGCCGAGGAGGAGAAGGCGGAGCCGCGAGTTGACGACCCGCGTCTTCAACGGCCGCCCGACCCGAGGTCGAGATACGTCGTGTTCCCCGAAGAGACCTGCACGAGCCCGAGACGGCGCGCCGCACGCTCGATCCGCGGTGCCGAGCTGGCGGCGGAGACCTCGGACTGGAGCGCCTGGTTCCGTGCCTCGAGCTTCTCGCGCTGCTGGTCGAGCTGTGCGACGGCGACGTGCGCCCGCAACACCGCGACGTTCACGGCGACGACACCCGAGAGGAGGAGCGCGAAGAGGATCATCCAGACGATGTGAGCGCGGACGCGGCGTTGTGTGGGCTCGCGCCGCGAGCGTACGTTCCCCGCCGGACGCCGTCGAGCGGCCGGGCGCTGCGCCGGCTTCCGTGCCGGTCGCCGCCGCGCGGGAACAGGCTCTGCCACCTCGGCCTGCGCGAACCAGTCGATCGCCGCCATCAGTCCTCCCCGCCGGTCTTGACGGCGGCGCGCAGGCGGGCCGACGCGGAGCGCGGATTCGCGGCAACCTCGGCCTGGCCCGCGCGGACCGGCCTTCGCTGCAATGCCCGGAGCTCGGGCTCGTGGCCGCACACGCAGACCGGGAAGTCGGGCGGGCAGGTGCAACCGCGCTCGCGCTCGCGGAGGAACCGCTTCACGATCCGGTCCTCGAGCGAGTGGAAGGAGATGACGGCGAGGCGGCCCCCCGGCCGCAGCATCTCGAGCGCAGCCGGCAGTGCCACGGCGAGGGAGTCGAGCTCGTCGTTGACGGCGATCCGCAACGCCTGGAACACGCGCTTCGCCGGATGCCCGTCGCCGAAGCGCGCCGGGGCCGGGATCGAGGCCTTGATCGTGTCCACGAGCTCGCCGGTGCGCTCGAACGGCTGCTCACGCCGGCGGCGGACGATGGCCCGTGCGATCTGCTTCGCGTAGCGCTCCTCGCCGTAGCTGCGGAAGATCGTGATGAGCTCACGCTCGCTCCACGAGTTGACGACGTCGCATGCGCTGACGTCCTGCGTCGGATCCATCCGCATGTCGAGCGGTGCGTCGGCGGCGTACGAGAAGCCCCGCTCCGGCCGGTCGAGCTGCATCGACGACACGCCGAGATCGAGGAGGATCGCGTCGGCCTGAACGCCGTTCCCCGCGAGCTGCGGCAGGACGACGCCGAAATCGCCCCGCAGCAGCCGCGCGTTGACCGTCGTGCGCTTCGCGACCTGCTCGAAGTACGTCCGCGCGGTCGGATCGCGGTCGATCGCGATCAGCTTTCCCTTGCCGCACAGGTCGGCGGCGAGGATCGTGGCGTGCCCGCCGGCGCCGAAGGTCGCGTCGACGACGGTCTCGCCCGGCTGCACGGCGAGGGCCGCCCGCACCTCCTCGGCGAGGACGGGAACGTGGTCAGCTTCCCTGGGCTGCAAGACGTTCGGCAACATCCTCAGCACTCCCTTCGACCTCGGCGAGCTCGCGCTTCCAGGCGGCGCGATCCCAGATCTCGAGGTGGTCGTTGACCCCGGCGACGACGACGTCGCGGCCGAGATTCGCGTGCGCGAGCAGTGCGGGCGGGATGTTCACCCGCCCCTGTTTGTCGGGCGCCGTCTCGCTGGCGCCGGAGAAGAAGTGACGCTGCATCCGCCGGCCCTGCTGGCTCAGAGGGTGCAGCGTGGTGAGAGTCGAGTCGCGGTAGTTCTCCCAGCCCTCGGGCGTCCACGCGTAGACGCAGCCGTCGAAGCCGCGCGTCACGACGATGCCGTCCTCGAACGCCCGGCGAAACTTGGCCGGGAGCGTGAGACGGTTCTTGTCATCGATCGTGTGCTCGTATTCGCCTAGGAGCATTTGGGGCTCTCCCTAACTCACCACTGTGCCCCACTATAAACCACTTTACTCCACAAGTCCATAGCAATTGGACCACGCCGACGCGCGCCCCATCGGACACGAAGTGGCCTAGACGCTCGTCTCGGCGGTGCGCAGACGGGTGGCGAGCGTCCGCAGTAGCGCGTGCGCAAGCGTCGGCTCTGCGCTGAGCAGCTTCGTGAAGCCGCTGCGGTCGACCATCAGGGCGAGCACGTCGGTTTCGGCGACGACGTCGGCCGAGCGCGGAGCGCCGTCGAGCAGGGCCATCTCGCCGAAATAGTCGCCCATCCCGAGGCGACGTGGCCGCCCGCCGCTGCGGACGACCTTTGCGGTTCCGTCGAGCAGCACGAAGAACGATCTGCCCGAGTCGCCCGCGCGCGCCAGCGTGGCACCTGATGCGAAGCGCCTCACGTGGGCGAGCTTGGCGACTCGCCGGAGGTGGCGCTTCGACAGGCCCGTGAACAGCGGCACCTCTTCGAGCGCGACCAGCCAGTCGTGCGCCGACTGATCGGAAGGCTCTGCGAGCATCGCCTCGGCGGCTGAACGTGCAGCGACCTGGCTCATGGAAAGACCCTATCGCTCCTCAACCTGCGTGTACATCGTCGGCCGTGAGCTGGTGCCCGTACGCACCCCGGCCCGTGAGGACCGCGGCGCCGCATAGCGCGCCGAGGGCGACCGCCTCGTCCACCGGCCTGCCGAGCGCGAGCCCGTAGGTGAGCCCCGCGGCGAAGCAGTCGCCGCAGCCGTACGCGTCCGACACCGGCCCGGGGAGCGGCGCCGCGCGGAACGGACCGCCCGGTCTGATCCAACCGCCGAGCGGGCCGGCCGTGGTCACGACGAGCTGCGGCGAGGGGTCGAGCTCGCCGGCCTCGAAACGCTCGGCCGCGTCCTCGCCGCTACCGACGAGCACGTCCACCTGGACGTCGGCGCGGCGAAGCGTCGCCAGCTCGCGGGAGGTGGCGACGAGCACCGAGCAGTGGCGCGCGGCGTTTGCGGCCGAGACGTCCCCGCTCACGAAGTAGACGGCATTGCACCGCCGGAGCTCCTCCCACGGCAGCGACCCGTCCTCGCCCGAGGGGAGAAGCTTGTCGCCGAGCACGGTGATCGTCCGCTCGCCGTCCTCGTCGATGTGCGTGAGCGCGCGGCGCTGCGGTGCGGGCGCATGGCCGGCGTGCACGGTGACGCCGTGCGCCTCGAGCTCCTCACGCGCGCGCCGGCCGAGTTCGTCGTCGGCGAGCGCGGTGAAGAAGAGGCAAGAGACACCGAGGTTGGCGAGCTGGACTGCGGCGACCGCACCGCCCCCGGCAGGCTCCTCCCAGGTCTCGAGTGCGTGCACGATCTCCCCCGTCGCCGGCGCGCGCTCCACGCGGGCGAACTCGACCCACTCCACATGTCCTACGACGGCGAGCTGCACATCTCACATCTTGAACCCCGACTACGTTTCATTGGACGGTGAGCGGCATCCCTCCCTTCGAGCGGTTCTACGAAGCCCACAAGGACGAGGTGCTGGCGGTCCTGCGCCGGCGCGCGGGCCGCGACAGGGCCGACGACCTCTTCCAGGAGACGTTCCTGCGCGCGCTGCGCGCCTACGGGCGGCTCGAGCACGGCGAGCACCTGCGTGCCTGGGTGCTGACGATCGCGACGAATGCGCTCGTCGACGCCGCGCGACGCGACCGTCCCACCGCCGAGCTCGCGGTCGAGCCGGGCGAAGAGGACGAGCGCCCGGCTCTCGAGGAGCTCGCCCCGCTGACCGACGGGCTGCCGCCGAAGGAACGCGCGGCGGTCGTTCTTCGCTACGGCTACGACCTCGACTACGACGCGATCGGCGCCGTCCTTGGCTCGAACGAACTGGCGGCGCGCCAGGCGGCTTCCGCCGGAGTGCGGCGGCTGCGAAAGGAGAAGGAGCAGCGATGACTGGAGTCCCCACGGTTCTCGACGAGCGCTTCCGCGCGGCCGCCGTCGTGTCCGGCGAGCTCGACGTGGCGTACGACGTGCTCGACGACACGCCCGTCGGGCCGCTGCTCGTCGGCGTCTCGGAGCGCGGGCTCTGCCGGATCGGCTTCGATCCGGAGCCCGAGGCGGAGCTCGAGCGGCTGGCCCGCCAGTTCGGGCCGCGCGTCCTGCGCGCGCCGAAGGCGCTCGACCGTGCCCGCGGCGAGCTGGACGAATACTTCGAGGGCCGCCGGCAGGCTTTCGACCTCGAGTTCGACCTCCGCGCGACGCCGGAGTTCCACCGGCGCGTCCTCGCGGAGCTGAACCGGGTGGAGTACGGGCACACGACGACGTACGGCGCGCTCGCTGCCCAGGTCGGCGCTCCGCGCGCTGCGCGCGCCGTCGGCACGGTCATGAACCGGAACCCTTTGCCGATTGTCCTCCCCTGCCACCGCGTCGTGGGAGCGAACGGCAGCCTGACCGGGTACGGCGGCGGGCTCGACCGCAAGGAGTGGCTGCTGCGGCTCGAGGGTGCGCTGCTCTAGCGGGCAACGTCCGAGGCCGCCTCGATCATTGCGGCATGACTCTGCTCGAGCTCGTCATCAAGCACCACACGGGGATCCGGCTGGCCGAGCTCGGAGAAGCGCTCGGAGCCGTCGGCGGGCTGGCGCTCCTGCTCGGCGCGCTGATGCCGCTGGCCAGGCGCGCCGGACAGTTCATCGGCGGCCTGCTGATCGGCGGCGGCTTCGTGCTCCTCGTGTTCGCGACCCGCTGGGGCCACTTCCACTAGACGCGCGTCCGCGCCGAGCGTCAGGGGCCGAAGTGCTTCCGCCCCCATTCGACGAGTGCTTCGACATCAGTCGGATCGGGGTAGTCGCTCGGCAAATCCTCGTCGTGTGGCGCGTATGTGTGCCCCGGCCAGTCGGGCTCGCCGAAGTCCGGGCCCCAGGCGAGCCCCCACGCCCCGGTTTCGGCGTCCTCGTAGAGATCGAGCCACCCGCGTGCGAGTCGCTCTCGGCGGTAGTTCAGGGTCTGCGTGGTCATCCCACTGCCTCCTCCGCCGCAGAGTCGGTCGTATGCGTCGTCTTATCGATCATCGTGGGCGACATCCGCATAACCCGCAAGAGGTACGGCTTCAGCCGGCCGGGATGTGCCGAAGCTTGTAACCGACGCCCCACACGTTCACGACCCAGCCGGGAAGGCCCGCGGCCGCGAGCTTGCGCCGCACACGCGATGCGTGCGACTCCAGGGTGCGCGTCGGGACGTAGGTTCGGAATCCCCAGACGTCTCGGAGCAGTTGCTCGCGCGTGAAGACGCGATCAGGAGCGGACGCGAGCTTCACGAGCAGCGCGAACTCCTTCGCCGACAGCTCGACCTCCTGCCCGAGCACGAGCACGCGCCGCGCGGCGCGGTCGATGGCGAGCGGCCCGACCTCGGTCAGCTCGAAGCGCGGCGGGCAGCGCCGCAGGAGCGCGTGGATCCGGGCGAGCAGCTCCTCGTAGACGAACGGCCGTGCCAGGCAGTCGTCCGCGCGGGCGAGCGCGCGAACCCGCGCCGCCGGATCAGCGCCGCCGAGCACGATCACGGGACAGTCCGGCACGACGCCGCGGTCGAGCGCGTCGGCGTCTCCGAGCAGGAGCACGTCGGGATCGGCGGCGCGCGGCAGCTGCGCGGCGCGCTCGCACGAGACGACGTCGAAGCCGTCGTTCCGCAGCTGCCGCTCGAGGAAGCCGCGGACAGCCGGTTCCGGCTCGGCTAGGAGGAGCGCGGTCATCTCACCGAGGCTAGGCGCACCACGGGCGCACCGCCAGATGTCCTTTGCGGAGAAAGCGTGACTTAGCGGCTAGAGCCGGCCAGAGCGAATCACGCCCCACAACAGCCAGATCCCGAGCAAGCCCGAGAGAACGAAGCCGATGATCGAGATGATGTTGACGCCGAGAAAGTGCGGGCCGGCCTTCGCGAAGATCCCGATCAGGCTCGACCCGATCAGCCCGCCCGTGACGATGAGCGCGATCACGAGCCGGTTGAAGACCTTCTGCATGTTGTCGAGGAAGTCGTCGAGGCCCTTGTGCACGAAGCCGACCTCGATCTGGCCGTCACGGATCTCCTCCATGAAGTCGTGGAACTGGTGCGGCGCGTCGGCGAGCACCTGCGCGTAGCGGAAGGCCTCCTTCCGCGCACGCCGCGCGACCCGCTCGGGCGCGAACCGCTCGAGCATTAGGTCGCGCGCGTACGGTCGCGCCACCTCGAAGACGTTGAAGTCGGGGTAGAGCTCGGCGCCGACCGAGCCGAGCGTCGCGATCGAGCGGTCGAGCAGGAGGAAGCGCGCGGGCAGATGCAGGTTCATCGAGTAGATGAGCTGGAAGCCCTCGCGAATGATCTGGATCGGGTCGACCTCGCTGAGGCTCGCGCCGTAGTAGCGGTAGTAGAGCTCGCGCAGCTCGGAGAGGAACTCGCCCTCCCGCTCCTTCGGATACCGGACACCGAGGTCGGCGAGACGACGCGGCAACTGGTCGATGTTCTCGTTCGCGGCGTCGATGAAGAGACCGGTCAGCTTCGACATGTCGTCGTCGGTCAGCGTCCCGACCGCGCCGAAGTCGACCAGGCCGATGGTGCCCGCCTCGGCCGGCAGCAGGATGTTCGCCGGGTGCGGATCGCCGTGGAAGAAGCCGTGTCGGAAGATCATCGTCATCCACGCTTCGGTGATCCGGTACGCGATCTCCTTCCGCTCCTCGAGCGTCGTCGCCACGAGGTCGAGGTCGGCGAGCTGGATCCCGTCGATCCACTCGAGCGTGAGCACGCGCGGCCGCGTGTACTGCCAGTAGACCTTCGGCACATGGACGTGCGGATGGCCGGCGAAGTGCCGATGGAAGTTCTGGGCGTTCCGTCCCTCCTGGCGGTAGTCGAGCTCCTTGCGGATCGAACGGGCGAACTCGTCGACGAGCTGGCGCGTGTCGACGAAGTCGAGCGCCCGGATGCGCTCGCGCGCGAGCCGCGCTGCCTGGTACAGCAGCCCGAGGTCCGCCTCGATCTGGCGCGGCGCGCCCGGACGCTGCACCTTCACGGCGACACGGCGTCCGTTCGGGAGCGTCGCGCGGTGCACCTGGCCGATCGACGCGGCCGCGACCGGCGCCGGCTCGAAGTCGAGGAACAGCCGCTCGAGCGTGTTCCCGAGCTCATCCTCGATCACCCGCTCGGCCTGCTCGAACGGGAACGGCCGAACGTCGTCCTGGAGGCCGCGCAGCTCGACGACGATGTCGGGCGGCACCACGTCCGGACGCGTGGAGAGGAGCTGTCCGAACTTGACGAACGTCGGCCCGAGCTCGTCGAGCAGCTCGCGCAGGTGCTGGCCTCGGGCCGAGGCAGCGCCGTGCTCGGCCGCGACACCGGCGAGGCGATCCTCCGACGAGCGGCCGGGCAGGAGGTCGCTCAGCTTGTGCGCCTCGAGGAAGTAGCCGAAGCCGTGGCGCACCATGACCTGCGCGATCTCCGACAAGCGCCCGATGCTGCGGGTCGTGCTCATCCGTAACAGGCTACGCGGCGCGGGTGTCGTCGGCTAGGCAGCGGCCCGGCGGCGAGCTTCGCGCCTGCGAGCCCAGAGGCCCGGCGGGACGAGCAGCGACTCGGCATGGAGATAGGCGAGCCCGACGGCGGGCAGGTCCGTGAGGCGCTCGACGCAGATGTACCGGCGGCGCCACTCGGGGAAGAACTTGCGGTTGAACGAATACAGCCGCTCGAGCTGGAAGACGTTGTCGGCGAGCAGGAGCCCGCGACGCACGAGCCGGCGCACGGCAGTCGTCACCCGCTCCGGCGCGAGAAAGTCGGTCAGGGCGCAGAAGTTGAGCGACAGCTCGCTCGCACCCATGTCTCGCGCCCAGCTGAGCGTCTCGACGACGAGGAACTCCGTGAGGCCGTTCGGCGCGTCTGGGCGGCGTCGCATCGCGCTCAGCGACCACCCTCCGCCGGCCGGTGTCGGAGCCAGGTGCAGGAAGCCGCCGACGCGGCCGGTCGAATCCTCGGCGAGGGCGAGCATCGTCCCGGGCACGTGGAGGTCGTCGATCGCCATCGAGAAGCCGCGCTCGCGCTCGCCCCGGCGCCAGGCGGACGAGACGCCCTCGAGCTCGGCCTCCAGCGCAGGCTCGACCTTGTCCGCCGGCACGATGCGGAACACGTAGCCGGCCTTCCGGAGCCTCGAGACCGACTGCCGCACCTTGCGAATCGCGCGTCCTTCGAGCGAGAACTCCTGCGGCCGCAGCACGGCCTCGTCGCCGATGGGCACCGGCTTGAGCCCGAGCGCGCGGTACCGGTCGAGCTGCTCGTCGGAGACGCCGACGACCGCAATCCGCCAGCCCTGCGTGCGAGCGAGGCTGCGGAGCTCCTCGAGGAGCTCGTCGATCTCCGCGTCGTCGCCGACGGGATCGCCGCTGACGAGCGCCGTCCCCGCCACGACGCGGTACGCGAGGAATGCGCGACGGGACGGCGAGAAGAGGTAGCTCTTGTCTCGCCGCAGGGCGAAGAAGGCGAGGCTGTCGCTGCCGTAGGCATCGACGAGGGAACGCGCCATCCTCCGCTCCCCCACCGTCTGCACGACAGCGTGGCCGAAGGGGCGCAGCCAGAAGTAGAGGGAGAAGAAACCGAACGCGATGCCGAGTCCGAGCAGCGCGTCGCCGATGCGCGGCGACAGCTCGACCCCGCGCACCTCTGCCCCGCCCGCGATCGCTGCCACTCCGGCGAGCGCGACGCCGAGCCGCAGCAGCGGCCGGACGCTGGCCGGATCGCCGGGCACTTCGAAGCGGCGCCGCCAACGGACGAGCGCGACGAGCAGGACCAGCGAGATCGCCGCCTCCTCGAAGTCCAGGCCCTTCGCGAGGTGCGCAGCGGCGGAAGCGACGACGACGGCGACCGCGAGCTGCCACGCGCGCCGCCGGCGCTTCGCGAGCGAGCGCGAAAGCCAGATCAGGCCGATCCCGAACGCGACCGAGAGGACGCGAGCGGCTTCCGGCAGACCTGGGGGCAGGACGCCCTGCACGAAGTCGAACCGGTCGGCCATCTCCGGCGTCAGGGCCGAGACCAGGCCGATGACCCCGACGAGCGCGGCAGCCCAGGCGAGGAGCCTTTCAGCGCGGAGCTGACGCAGATTCACGCGGCCAGGGTACAACGTGCCCATGAAGGATCCGGGAGAGCTGGTCGTGGAGGATGAACGCAAAGAGGCGCTGCGGATCCCGCTGCCACGCTGGGTGACGCATCTGCTCGGCCTCGTCGCGATCGGCCTCGCGCCTTGGATCCTCTATCTGACGTTCACGCTGCCCTCTCGACACATCACGTTCCACTACGACACCGCGTGGGTCGGGTTCGATGTGGCGCTGCTCGCCTCGTTCGCCGCGACGGCGTGGGCATCGTTCCGCGGCTCGCAGTGGCTCGTGCCGCTGGCCGCCGTGACCGGGACGATGCTCTGCTGCGATGCCTGGTTCGACATCGTGACCTCCCAGACGGGAATCGAGATGTGGGAGGCGATTGCGGAGGCGGCTCTCGCCGAGCTGCCTCTCGCCGCGTTGTGCGCTTTCATCGTCTACGACGCCGAGACGTTCCTCGCCGCGACGGTCACGCGATTCCGGCGATGAGCTCGCGAGTGCTGCGCACTCGCTCGCTGGTTGAAGGTACTGCGCCCACGGGAGACGCGGTCTCCCGTGGGCTTCGTGCCTTACGGCTTGCCTTGGGTTTGCGTGGTACGCCGCCGCCGGAGCGCCAACACGGGTCGAAACGCTTCGACCCGGCTTTGGCGAAGGGCCGGAGGCTAAGCCTCGGCGGAGCCGGGCTTAGCCGGAGGCCGGAGCGCGCGCGCGCCGGCCTCGGCCGCGCGCGAGCGCACGACACAACCAACCCGCCAAAACAGCAAGCCCGACAGCACGGAGCGGAGGGGAGACCGCGTCTCTCGTCCGCGCAGTTCCTTATCCCGTCGAGCGAAGCGTCAGCTTCGCTCGAGCAGCTTCAGGCGGTGCTCGAGCTGGGCGACTCTGAGCTCGAGCTCCTCGAGCTCGTCGCGCGTCACGAGGTTCAGCTCGTCGGCGATGCCGCGCAGGGCCGAGAGGGCGCTCTCGGAGAACCGCTCGCGGCTGCCGCGCACCCGGCTCGGCAGCTCCGCGACGAGCTCCTCGATCGTGTCGAGGAGGAGGCGGCTGCTACCGCGTGCGGCCATGCGGCCTCGCGCGACGCCGCTGCCGCCGCTTCTCGCGCCGATCCTGTGCGGCGGGCTCCGACGGGGTGGCGGTCACGACGTCGACGAGCTCCGGAGTGGGCTCGGCGGCGAGCGCAGCTTCCGACGCCACGAGCGCGGCCGTGCCGCTGTCGGCAATGGCTCCGACCGACCGGCCGCCGCCGTCGGCGGGCAGCCCGGAGGCGGCCGCCTGAGCCTTCCGCCGTGCGTAGTCGGGCTCGCGCTCCTTCCAGATGGTGAGCACCGGCGCCGCGAAGAAGATCGAGGAATACGCGCCCGAGGTGACGCCGACGATGAGCGCGAAGGCGAAGTCCTTCAGCGTCGCGCCGCCGAGAATCTCGAGGCAGATGATCGGCAGTAGCGTGATGAACGTCGTGGCCAGCGAGCGCCTGATCGTCTCCCACAGCGAGACGTTCGCAATCGTCGCGAACGGCGAGCGCCGCATCAGCGGGATGTTCTCGCGTATGCGGTCGAAGATGATGATCGTGTCGTAGATCGAGTAGCCGAGCACGGTCAGCACGGCGGCCACAGTCGCGACGGACACCTCTTTCCCGACGAGCGCGTACACGCCCACCGTGACGGCTATGTCGTGCAGCATCGCGAGGATCACCGGCATCGCGAACTTGAAGTCGAACCTGACCGCGATGTAGATCGAGATCAGGAGCAGCGAGACGATGATCCCGTAGATCGCGTCGATCGCAATCTGGTGTCCAAACGTCCCCGAGACGTTCTGAGCCCCGCGCGGGCTGGCACCGAGATCGGCCCTTAGGAGCTGCTGCAGCCTGGCCAGCTTCGCGCGGGAGAGCGACTTCGTGCGGACCTGCCATTGCTTGAACGTGTTGTTCACGGCGTGGCCCTGACCCTGGACGACCGCATCGCGCTGACCCTGCTTGGCCATGAAGTTGGCGACCGACCCCTGCGTGTACCCCTTGGGCGTCGTGAACGTGATCGCAGTCCCGCCCTTGAAGTCGATCCCGAGGTTGAGGCCCCGCACGCCGAGCGAGACCATCCCGGCGAGGATCACGACGCCGGAGAGCGCGAACCACCAGTAGCGACGCCGCATGAAGTCGATCTGCAGCCACTTCGCCGTCTGCTGCCCGTGCGCGCCCATGAAGCGTGGGTTGTCGAACCAGCGGAAGCCGCTCAGCAGGCCGAGCATCGCGCGCGTCGCAGCGACCGCGGTGATGAGCGAGATCACCGTGCCGATCAGGAGCATCAGCGCGAATCCCTTCACGTCCGCGACGGCGATCAGGAAGATGACCATCGCCGTGATCACGGTCACGACGTTCGCGTCGAGGATCGTGTGGAAGCCCTTGCCGTAACCGGCCGAGATCGCGGCTCGCACCGATCGCCCGGCGCGCACCTCTTCCTTGATGCGCTCGAACACGACGACGTTCGCGTCGGCCGCGACGCCGATCGTGAGGATCATGCCCGCGAAGCCCGGCAACGTAAGCGTCACGTTGAAGAGCAGGATCGCCGCGTAGTAGAGGCCCGCATAGATCGCCAGGCCGAGGACGGCGACGAGGCCGAGGAAGCGGTACAGGACGAGCAGGAAGGCGGCGACGACGAGCAGGCCGATCGCGGCGGCGAGGATCGCCTGGTGGAGCGAGCTCTTGCCGAGCGTCGCCGAGACCGTCGTGCTCGAGATCTGCTTGAACGTGTACGGAAGCGACCCGCTCTTGAGGATGAACGCGGTGTCACTCGCAGCCTTCGTGCTCGGCTCGGTGATCTGCGCGTTGCCGCCGACGATTCCGTATTGGAGCTGGTTGCTCGTATAGTCGATGTACGGCGTCTCTTTGAGCTGGCCGTCGAGGACGATCGCGTTGTGACCGGCGTACTGCGCGACGACCCTCTGGTCGCTCGTGTTCAGCGCGTTCGGCACGAGGGCGGCGTTCGACCGGCCGCGCTTGTACTCCGCCTTCGTGATCGCCGCGAACTGCTTCGCGCCCTCGTGGTTGAACTGGAGCAAGACGATCGGCTGGCCGGTGTTCTGGTCGACGTCGGTGCCGATGGCCCCTTCGTTCAGCTCCGACCCCGTGATCTCCGGGACCGGGTGCGTCTTGCTGCTCGAGAGCTTGAACAGGTACCAGTACCTGTTGTTCTGCGAGGTTCCGCTCCGACCGGCGCCGATGCAGTTGCCGGCGCCCTGGCACGAGACCACCTCGCGATTCGCCGGCAGCGCGAGCACCTGCGTGTTCGCCGGCTGCTTTCCGTTCTTGTACGGCAGCAGCAGCTCTTTCCGAGTCGGCGTGCCGACGGGTAGATCGCCCTGGACGAGCTTGTGGAAGGTCGTGGTCTTGGTGACCTTCTTGCCGTTGACCTTCTTCGTGACCCGCTTCGTCACGGTCCGGAACAGGAAGTACCCCTCAGGCGTGCCCTTCTTCGCCTCGGCCTTCAGTGCCGTGAGCAGCTTGTAGAGCGACGGGAGCGGCGACGGCTGCTGGTTCCCCGTCACCGTCGGAGTGGCGAGGTTCGACTCGAAGTCGAAGATCTGGAGCTGGCCGGTCGTGCCGACGACCTTGGCAGCCTTCGCGGCGTTATGGATGCCCGCGAGCTGGATCACGATCTCGTCATTGCCCTGGAGGGCCACGCTCGGCGAGGAAAGACCCTGCGCATTGGCGCGCGACTCGATGATCTGCTGCGCGGTCTGCATGCCCTGCGTCGAGAGCGTCTGACCCTTGTGCGGGGTCGCGCGCAGGATGACCTCGAGGCCGCCGCGCAGGTCGAGGCCGAGGATCGGCTTCTGGTAGATCGGCGAGCCGGGAACCGCGAGCATCACCGCGCCGACGAGGGCAGCGGCGATCGCGCCCATCAGCAGCAGATAGTTGCGACGCTCTCTCATGAAGGATCCTTCAAGACCGCGGAACAGGTTAGCCGCGCTTCTCCTCGGTCGAGGTGTCGCCGGCCTCTGATCCTTGTTCGTCGAAGGCGGACTGCCACCTCTCGCCGTCGTCGTCCTGCGGCTCCTCCGATTCGCGTTCCTCAGCGGGATCCGGCTCGCTCGTAACGCCTGCAATCGCACGCCGCGCGACGCGTACCTCGGTCTTCGGCGCGATCTCGACCGTGATCTGGTCGTCGTCGACGCGCGAGATCGTGCCGTAGATCCCGCCGGCGGTGAGCACCTCGTCGCCTACGCGCAGCTCGCTGACCATCTGCTGTTGCTGGCTCTGCCGCCGTTTCTGCGGCCGGACGACGACCAGCCAGAGGACGGCGAACGCGACGATGATGATCAGGAAGAAACTCGACCCGCTGCTTGCTGCGATCAACTGCCCGCTCCCTTCGTGCTCCGGAGCGCCTCGTCCTTCCAGGTGAGGAACTCGCCGCGCTCGATGGCCCGCCGCGCCGCCGCGACGAGATCGAGCAAGAAGCGGAGATTATGCAGGCTGAGCAGCCGCAATCCGAGGATTTCCTGCTGGTTCACGAGGTGGCGAACGTAGGCGCGGCTGAAGCGGGAGCAGACCGGGCACGAGCAGCTCTCGTCGAGCGGGCGGTCGTCGCGGGCGAAGCGCGCGTTGCGGAGATTGAGCCGTCCCTCACTCGTTAGCGCGCTGCCCGTGCGCGCGGTTCGCGTCGGGAGCACGCAGTCGAACATGTCGACGCCGCGAGCGATCACCTCGAGCACGCCCTCCGGGTCGCCGATGCCCATGAAGTAGCGCGGCTTCTCCTCGGGCAGGAGAGCCGCGGCCTCGGTCGTCGCGTCGAACATCGGCTCGCGGTGCTCCCCCACGCTGAGGCCGCCGATCGCGTAGCCGTCGAAGTCGAGGGCGACGAGATCCGCGGATGAGCGAGCTCTGAGCTCGCCGTCGAGACTGCCCTGCGTGATGGCGAAGCGCAGCTGGCCCGGCGAGCGCGGCAGGTCGCGCTGGCGCTCCGCCCAGGCCGTCGTGCGACGAACCGCCTCCTCGAGCTCCGGCCGCGACACGCCCGCCGGAGAGCAGATGTCGAGACACATCGCGATGTCGGAGCCGAGGAGCTCCTGCACGCGCGCGGCCAACTCCGGCGTGAACCGCTCTTCCTGGCCGTCGTAGACCGAGCGGAACGTCACGCCGTCGTCGTCGGTCGCGAGCAGCGTGTCGCGGAGCGAAAATACCTGGAAACCACCGGAATCGGTGAGGATCGCGCCGTCCCAGCCCATGAACGCGTGCAGCCCGCCCAGGTCGGCGATCAGCTCCTCGCCGGGACGGAAATGCAGGTGGTACGAGTTCCCGAGCACGACCTGCGCGCCGAGCTCCCGCAACTCGTCCGGGTCGACCGACTTCACCGTCCCCTTCGTCCCCACCGGCATGAAGGCCGGCGTCTGCACCTCGCCGTGCGCCGTGCGGAGGACGCCCGCGCGCGCCGCCCCGTCTCGGGCGGTGACAGTGAAGCTCTCGCTCACGGAGCGAGCCTAGCCTCGGGTGATCGCGCTACTCTCGAAGACGATGGCTTGCTGGGGCCCGTACTTCTTCGGCAGGCGCCGCCGGTTCCGGGAAGAGCGGCTCCTCGCCTACATCCACCGTGAGCACGAGAGCGGCCGGCACCTTGCGGACATCCTCGAGGACGCGTACGTCAAGCGGTGCGGCTCCCGTGAATTCGTCTGGCAGACGCTGCGCGACACGCCGCTCATCGACCTGTTGGACGCAGACGTTCGCGAATCGTTCGGTCGGGCGAGCACCGGCCTCTAGGCCGCCGCGAGCTGCTGCTTCGGGGTCTGTCCGGCTGTCACGCCCCCGTTCCCCGGAACCACCCGTGGACGCGGGCCGCGACTTCCTCGTCGCGGGCGGGATCCTCGGCGGCTCCGAGCTCGTGCTCGCGGATCCGGCCGAGCTCGGCGACGATCGCGCGCAACGGCGCGTTGCTCCCGAGCAGCGTCGCGATCCGGACGGAGTGCGGGGCGAACTCGTCGAGGCGTGCGTGCAGCTCCCGCTCGCCGCCGTCGCGCCAGAAGTCGCGCCATTCGTTCGCACTCCGCGGCCTCACAAGATCAGCATCGCATCGCCGAACGAGTAGAAGCGGTACCGCTCCTCGATCGCCAGCCGGTAGAGGCGGCGCGTCTCCTCGATGCCGGCGAACGCCATCACGAGCCCGAGGAGCGTCGACCGGGGCAGATGGAAGTTCGTCAGGAGCGCGTCGACCCGCCGGAACTCGAAGCCGGGCGTGATGAAGAGCTCGGTGCGGCCGGCGAGCTGCCCGCCTCTGGCGACTGTCTCGAGCACGCGCACCGTCGTCGTGCCGACGGCGAGCACGCGCTCGGCTCCGCGGATCCGCTCCCAGGCCTCCGGCGCGACCTCGTAGCGCTCGCCGTGGATCCGGTGCTCCTCGAGCCGCTCCTCGGTCACCGGGCGGAAGGTGTCGAGCCCGACGTGGAGCGTGACGCGCGCCTGATCGAGCCGGGCCAGCAACTCCGGCGTGAAATGGAGGCCGGCGGTCGGCGCGGCCGCCGACCCTGACTCGCGCGCATAGACGGTCTGGTAGCGAGAGGGATCGCCGAGCGGCTCGGTGATGTACGGCGGCAGCGGCGTCTCGCCCGCCGGCTCCCCCTCGAGCCGGAGCCGCCAGCGGCCCTCCCCCAGGTGCTCGAGCAGCTCGACCTGCCCGTAGCGACGGCCGGCGCGGAGCCGGCGCGTCGGCCGAGCGAGCGCCTCCCAGGTCCCGTCCTCCAGCCGCTCGAGCAGCAGCACCTCCCCACGCGGCGACTCGATCGGGAGCCGCGCCGGCACGACCTTCGTGTCGTTGACGACGACGAGCTCCCCGTGGAGCTCTTTCTCCAGCTCGGCGAATCTGCGGTGACGTACGTCGCCCGTCCCGCGGTCGTAGACGAGGAGGCGCGACGCGTCCCGCCGCTCGGCCGGATGCTGGGCGATCAGCTCGTGCGGCAGCTCGTAATCGAGCTCGGAGAGTTCCATCCGACGCGAGTTCTATCTTCGGCTCGTGGACATGGACGCCATCGCCCGTGCGCAGCAGCGGATCGAGGACGCGGCTGCGGGCCGCACCGATCCCGCCGCGTTCGACGCGGTGCTCGAGCGGGCGCGCGGTGCGGTCGAGTCGCTGGCCGCAACGACGGCACGCTTCGAGTCGGGGCTGCCGGAGGCGATCCAGGACGGGCTGAAGCAGCATTTCCGGCCGAGCTCCCGCCATCTCGCCGAGGTGCGCGGGCTCACGAACCAGGTCATCCGGCGACTCGAGCGGATCGAAGGAGACATACTCACCGAGCGGCACGAGCGCGTCGACGACCTCGCCCTGCTCGTCGACCTCATCGCCTCGGGCTGGCGGAGCGTCGAAGAGCGCCTGGCGAAGCTCGAGGAGGGGCTGACGCGCGACGGCGCCGTCGTCTACCGCCTCGGCGAGCGTCAAGCGGCCGGCTGAGCCACCTGGATCGGTAGCACCAGCACGAAGCGGCTCCCGCGACCGGGGTCGCTGTCGAGCTCGAGCCGGCCGCCGAGCGCGAGCGCGAGCTCCCGCGCGATCGTGAGGCCGAGCCCCGTTCCGCCGCCGTCTCCCGACCAGAACGGACGGAAGATCCGTTCTCGTTCCTGCGGCGCGATCCCCGGCCCGGTGTCCGCAACCGCCACGCTCACCTCTCCGTTCTGGGTCTCGAGACCGAGGTCGACGCGTCCGCCCGCCGGCGTCCAGTGGAGCGCGTTCGCGATCAGGTTCGTGACGATCTGCAGAACGCGGTCGCCGTCGGTGACGAGCACTGCTCCCTCGCCGAGCTCGAGCTCGTAGTCGATGCCGCGCGCTCGCGCCTCTTCGGCGAACGTCGCGTACGCCCGCTCGCAGAGCGCGCGCATGTCGACCTCCTCACGCAGCAGCGCAAACCGCCGCGCGTCGAGCTTCGCGAGGTCGAGGACGTCACCCACGAGCCGCTCGAGCCGTAAGGCCTCCTCGGAGATCACCTCGAGCGACCGGCCTTGCGACGCCTCGTCCTCGAGCACGCCCTCTCTGAGAGCGGCAACGTGGCCGCGAATCGCCGTCAACGGTGTGCGCAGCTCGTGCGAGACGGACATGAGGAAGTTGCGGGAGAGCTGCTCCGACTCCGCGAGCCTCGCCGTCATCTCGTCGAAGCGAGCCGCCAGCCGCTCGACCTCGCTCCCGCCCGAGCGCTCGGGAACCGCAACGTCGTAGTGCCCCTCGGCGACCTCGTCCGCCGCGGCCGTCAGCGCCTCGAGCGGTTGCACGATTCGCCGCGAGAAGTAGACGACGAGGAGGCCGGCGATCGGGATCCCGATCCCGAAGGCAAGCGCAAGCTCCCAGGCGAGCTGGATCCAGCGGCTGCGCAGCTCGGATTCGGGCTCGGCGACGACGAGCGCGCCCGCCGCGGTGGGCCCGAGCCGAAGGACCTGGGCGACGCCGAAATACGAGCCGGACGGAACCTTGAAGTCGAACCCGGGCGCGTTACCGACTTCGACCTTCTCGACCGGGACCTTGCGGCGCGGAAGCTCGGGCAGCGGGCCGACCAGGAGCTTGGCCCCGCGGACCGGTGGCACCCAGAAGACTCTGTCCTTGCCGAGTGCGAGCCTGAGGTTCTTCAAGGAGACGCGACCGGTTCCGACCCGCTGCTCGTAGAGCTGCTCGAGGCCCACCGACTCGTTCCGCAGCTCCGAAGCGGCGTGTGTGCGGGTATAGCCCTGGAAGAAGCGGACGGCGATGAGCGTGGCGACGACGCCCGCGAGCACGATGCCCACCAGGAACAGCGCGGGCAGCCGGAAGCGCAGAGATCTGAGCACCGGTGCCTCAGCCGGTTTCGGCGGGCGCCGGGCCGGCCTTGTAGCCGATCCCCCACACGGTGACGATCGGCGCGGCGTCGCCGAGCTTCCGCCTCAGCTGGCGGACGTGGACGTCGACCGTCCGGGTGTCGCCGGCGAACGTGTAGCCCCACACGCGCTCGAGCAGCTGATCGCGCGTGAGCACGAGGCCCTTGTGGTCGAGCAGCTCCCAGAGCAGGTCGAACTCCTTGGGCGCGAGCCGGATCTCTTCCTCGCCCACCCGGCACTCGCGCCGGCCGGCGTCGAGCAGGAGGTCGCCGTGCTTGAGGATCCCGCCCTCGGGTTGGGCCCGCAGAGCACTGCGGCGAAGGATCGCCCGAACTCTCGCCACGAGCTCGCGCGGGTTGAACGGCTTCGTCAGATAGTCGTCGGCGCCGGCCTCGAGGCCCGCGATCTTGTCGAGATCGTCGTCGCGCGCCGTCAGCATCAGCACCGGCAGGGTGCTCGACTCGCGGATCCGCCTGCAGACCTCCATCCCGTCCAGGTCCGGGAGCATCAGGTCGAGGATTACGAGCGAAGGATCCTCCGAATGGACGAGGGTCAATGCCTCACGACCGCTCGCGGTGACTCGTACCGCGAAGCCGTCCTTGCGGAGGTAGGCCGCGACGAACGACGCGATTGCCTGTTCGTCCTCGACCACCAGGATCGTCTCTCCGGCCACGGGCCTACCCCTGCCCGATCCGGCGCTTCAGGATTCGGCCCGGTAGCGAGCGGAAGGTGCCGCCGTCGATCGAGTAGGTCCCCTCGCCGTGGAACCTCACGTTGCCGTGACCCCCGGCGAAGAGGTACACGCCAAACCCGCGCACTTCCACGCGGTAGAAGCCCCCGATCGCGCGGAAGCGAAAGCCGCTGCCGTTGAACTCACGCCCAGGCAGGCCGTGCCATTGCACCGGTTTGGACGGCTCCGAGCCTGCCGCTGCCGGAGCGCTTTGGCCGCCCAGTTGATAGACGTCGATGCGGGCCTCGTCCTTCTTCCCGACGCTGCCGAGCACGAAGCCCTGCTGCATCACGACCCTGACCGCCGGCTTGCCGTTGACCCCACCGTTGTTCGCTGCGTTGCGAACGACGAGGAAGCCCGGCTTGCCCGTTGCGTTCGCGTCGGCGGACGCCGTCGCAGCCGGCAGCGTGAGCACCCCGAGAATCGCACAGCTGAGCAGGATCCGGCGCATTGGTGCCCCAAGGGTACTCACCGCGAGCAGGAACGTCAGATGCCCGGGCGAAGCCCGCTGTTGCCATGACTGACGATCATCTGCAGAGACGAGCTGACACCCTTGCCGCGCGCGTGGAAGCGCTCGCCGAGGCGCTGCGGGCCGGCGGTGTCGCCGAAGAGGCAGCGGTGCAGCTCCTTTCGCGCGCGTCCGCCGCCGTCCTGCAGGCGCTCAACCTCGAGCTGCTCACCTCCGGGGCGTTTCGTCTGCCGAGCCCGAGCTCCCGCAGCCCTCGTACTGCCTCGTGTTCGAGGCCGCGGCCTAACTACTCGTACGAGTAGAAGCCTCGGCCGCTCTTGCGGCCGAGCAGCCCCGCGTTTGCCATTGCGACGAGTCGGTTCGGCGGTGCCATCCGCGGCTCCCGCAGCTTCTCCCAGAGCGCCTCGCTCGCATGCACGTGGACGTCGATCCCGACCAGGTCGACGAGCTCGCACGGCCCCATCGGCCACCCGGCGCCGTGCTTCATGCCGGCGTCGAGGTCGGCCGGGGTCACGCGCGCCTCGTCGAGCACGCGCACGCAGTCGTTGAGGAGCGGGATCAGGATCCGGTTGACGACGAAGCCCGGCGTGTCGTGGCAGCGGATCGGATGCTTGCCGAGCCGCTCGCCGAGCGCGTACGCGGCCTCGAACGCCTCGTCCGAAGTCCGCTCACCACGGACGATCTCCACGAGCGGCATGAGCGGTGCCGGGTTGAAGAAGTGCATCCCGACGACGCGTTCCGGGGTCGAGGTCGCGCCGGCGATCTCCGTGACCGAGAGCGCCGACGTGTTCGTGGCGAGGACGGCGTCGCCGCGGCAGATGCGGTCGAGCTCGGCGAAGAGCTCCTGCTTCGGGCCGAGCTCCTCGATGATCGCCTCGATCACCACGTCGCAGTCCGCGAGATCGGCGACCTCGGTCGTCAGCGTCAGCAGGCCGATCTCGAAGGACTCGAGCTGGCCCTTCTCGACCTTGCGCGTGAGGAAGTGCTCGATCCGGCCGCGGGCCTTCTCCCCCAGCTCGGCCGTCACCTCGCGCCCGACGGTCTCGATGCCCGCCTCGACAGCGAGCTGAGCGATGCCCGCACCCATCGTTCCCAGCCCGACGACTCCGACTTTCACGCGGCGGAGCCTATCCTGCACTCGATGAGCCTTCACCCGCTCAGTCGCCTCCCGGATCCCTGGCGGAAGGTCGTCGACTGGGTCCTCACGCTCGCGGTCGCGATCGGCTTCGTGCTCGTCTTCGAGGCCGAGGTCGCCAAGCCGTACCGGATTCCGTCAGCCTCGATGGAGCACACGCTGCATTGCGCCCGGCCGGCGAGCGGGTGCACCGGAGCGACGAGCGATCGCGTGCTCGTCAACCGGCTCGCGTACGTCTTCGGCAGCCCGCAACGCGGCCAGATCGTCGTCTTCACCGCTCCGCCGAAGGCGAATCTCTGCGGCGGGAGCGACGCCGGCACCACCTTCGTCAAGCGGCTGATCGGGCTGCCGGGCGAGACCGTGCGCGAAGACGGGAGCGGCTTCATCTTGATCCGCCACCCCGGCGCCACCAGGTGGACGAGGCTCGACGAGCCCTACGTGCCGGCTCGAACCAGGCGAGCCGACACGTCGAACTTCGGCCGGGCCTGGCACGTCCCGAACGGCGAGTACTTCATGCTCGGCGACAACCGGTCGAACTCGTGCGACTCGCGCAAGTGGGGCTCCGTCCCGCGCAGCAGCCTGATCGGGCCGGTGATCTTCACGTACTGGCCGCCCGACCGGATCTCGTACCGCCAGGGCGCCTGGTAGCGGCCTCGCTGACGCAAGCGTCGTATCGCCGCGCGGGCGCGCGCATTCTTCCCGCCGGTCCGGAACCGCTAGACGCGCTCGATCACGGCGGCGATGGCCTGGCCGAAGCCGATGCACATCGTCGCGAGCCCGTACCGCGCGTTGCGCCGCTCGAGCTCCGAGACGAGCGTGGCCGTGATCCGAGCGCCGGTCGCGCCAAGGGGATGGCCGAGCGAGATTCCACCGCCGTTCGGGTTCACGTCGCCGGCCTCGTAGCGCTCCTGCAGGCCTGCATCGGCGAGGAACTGCGACACGACCGACGCGAACGCCTCGTTCACCTCGATCACGTCGATCTCGTCCCACGTCAGCCCGGCCTTCGCGAGCGCCTTCGCGGACGCCTCGGGGTTGCCGTGGAGCATGAGGTGGGGATCGACGCCCACGACCCCGAAGGAGACGAACCGCGCCCGCGGCTCGAGCCCGAGCTCGACGACCTTCGCCTCCGAGGCGACGAGCACCGCGGCCGAGCCGTCGACAATCTGGGACGAGTTGCCGGCCGTCACGACGCCGTCGGGGATGAACGCCGGCTGCAGCGACGCCATCTTCTCGAGCGTCGTCTCGCGCCGCACGGCTTCGTCAACGGCAAAGCGGACGCGGGTCACGGTGGCCGCGCCGCCGGACTCGTCCGGCTCCGGCACGTCGAGCTCGATCGGGACGACCTCCGTCTCGAACCGGCCCTCGTCGATCGCGCGCGCCGCCCGTTGATGCGACTCGTAGCTGATCCGGTCGAGCTCCTCGCGCGTGAGCCCCCACTGCTTCGCGATCTCCTCGGCCGAGATCCCCTGCATCACGATGTCGTGCCGCTCCCAGACGAGCGGCGACATCGAGCCGTTGTTCGACCCCATCGGGACGCGCGACATCATCTCGACACCGCCCGAGACGACGAGGTCGAGCTGGCCCGACCAGACCGCCGCTGCGGCGTTGAAGTTCGTCTGCATCGAGGAGCCGCACTGGCGGTCGACCGTCGTCCCCGCAACGGAGACGGGCCAGCCGGCGGTCAGGGCGACGTTGCGGCCGATGTTCCACGCCTGCTCGTCGACCTGGGTCACGCAACCCCACTGCACGTCCTCGATCTGCGCAGGGTCGACGCCGTTCCTCGTCACGAGGGCGTTCACGACCTGCGCCGAGAGCTCGTCGCCCCGAATGTGGGAGAGCGTCCCGTTCTTTTTGCCGATCGGGCTGCGGACCGTGTCGACGATCATTGCGCCGGGCTGCGCCATGCACGAGACTGTACCTCGGTCGATGTTGCGCAAGGACGCCAAGATCGAGCTTCTGAAGCGGGTTCCGCTGTTCGAGCGCTGCTCGAAGCGCGAGCTCGCGCAGATCGCCGCGCTCGCGGACGAGCTCGACCTGCCGAGCCCCCGCGACCTCACACGCGAGGGCGCGGACGGCTGGGAGTTCATCGTCCTCGTCCAAGGAGAGGCCGACGTCCGCAGCAAGGGACGCAAGATCAACGAGCTCGGCCCGGGTGACTTCGTCGGGGAGATCTCCCTCGTCACCGGCCGGCCGAGAACGGCGACGGTGCGGACACGCGGGCCGGCCCGCATCCTCGTGCTCGCCGCGACCGGCTTCCGGACGCTGATGCACGACGTGCCGTCGATTCAGGACAAGGTGCTCGCAGCGATCACCGCGCGGCTGCCCGACGAGTAACGCTAGTTCGGGTGCGGAACGTGCGGCTCGCTGACGTGCGCGAGGTACGTCGGCGCGGACAGCTCGAGGACGAGTCGCTTACCGGGTGTGTCGGCCTCGCCGAGCTCCCTGAACGTGTGACCGACGTCGCCGCCGAGCACGACCGGCCCCTCGTCGGTCTCCACGACGACGATCTGGTGGCCGCGCGTCTCTCCCGGCGCCGGCACGATCCGGATGCCCGGCAGGATCTCCGCCTCTCCGTCGTGCTCCACGTAGTTCGCCCCGGGGAAGTCGATCCACTCGCGGATCGTGTAGTCGTCCTGCGCCCGTGCGTCCTCGAGCTCGACCCGCTGCACATGGATCGGAACGCCCGGAAAGAGCCGGTTGCCGCCGTGATGATCGAAGTGCATGTGCGTGATGACCACGTGCGCAACCCGCTGGACGACCTCGTCCGGCAGCGGGTGCGGAGTCGGCTGCCATTCCCCGTCGAGCTCCGGCGTCGAGTCGATCATCCCGGTGTCCACGAGGACGAGGCCGTCCGGGTGTTCGATCGCGTCGGAGAAGCCCGGCCACCTCTCGCCGGCGAACACGACTTCGCTCGTCAGGTACCGAGCGATATCGTCACGCTTGAGCACGAGCGGATCCTATGGCGACCACCACCGACGCACACAAGCTTCTCCTCGACGGAGAGTGGATCGAGACCGGCGAATCGGTCGAGGTTCGCTCGCCGTATTCCGGCGACGTCGTGGGCCGCATCGCGAAGGCCGGCGCGGCCGAGGCACGCCGCGCGGTTGACGCCGCCGCACGGGCGCTGGAGTCTCCGCTGCCGGCCCACGAGCGCGCCGCGATCCTCGACCGGGTCGCGGATCTGTTGCGCGACCGGCACGAGGACATGGCCCAGACGATCTGCGCCGAGGCGGGAAAGCCGATCCGCACGGCTCGCGTCGAGGCTTCGCGGGCGGTCTCGACCTACACGTTTGCAGCCGTCGAGGCGCGGAAGCTCGCCGGCGACGTCGTCCCCATGGGCGCGTCCGAGGCCGGCGAGGGGAAGATCGCGTTCACGCTGCGCAGGCCGGTCGGGATCGTCGGCGCGATCTCGCCGTTCAACTTCCCCTGCAACCTCGTCGCGCACAAGCTCGCGCCGGCGCTCGCCGCGGGTTGCCCCGTAGTCCTCAAGCCGGCAGGGCAGACGCCGATGTCCGCGCTCCTCCTCGCGGAGCTCGAGCAGGAAGCCGGCCTCCCGGCAGGCTGGCTCAACGTCCTAGTCGGCCCCGCGAGCGAGATCGGCGACGTGCTGGTCGAGGACGAACGCGTTCGGATGATCACGTTCACGGGCTCGAGCGGCGTCGGCTGGGACATCGCCGAGCGCGCGGCGAAGAAGCGCGTGCGCCTGGAGCTCGGCAACTCGACGCCCGTCATCGTCGCCGCCGACGCCGACGTCGACCTCGCGGCGACGAAGCTGGCCGCGAACGCCTTCTCCTTCGCAGGCCAGAGCTGCATCTCCGTGCAGCGGATCTACGTCGAGCGGCCGGCGCTCGACGGCTTCCTCGAGCGCTTCATCCCGAAGGTCGAGGCGCTGGTCGTAGGCGATCCTGCGGACGAGGCAACCGACGTCGGGCCGGTGATCGACGAGGGCGCGCGCACGCGGATCGCCGAATGGGTCGACGAGGCCCAGGCCGCGGGCGCGAAGCTCCTGGCAGGCGCGACGGACGGCGACTTGCTCCGACCGATCGTCCTCGGAGAGGCACCCGAAACTGCGCACGTCGTCTGCGACGAGGTCTTCGGCCCGGTCTGCGTCGTCAACGCGGTCGATTCCCTCGACGACGCCTTCGCGCGCGCGAACGGAACCGACTTCGGACTGCAGGCGGGCATCTTCACCGCCTCGATCGCGACGGGCCTCGCGGCGGCGGAAGCGCTCGACTTCGGCGGCGTCACCGTCAACGAGGCCCCGACCTTCCGCGCCGACCAGATGCCGTACGGCGGCGTCAAGGGCTCCGGCAACACGAAGGAAGGGCCTGCCTACACGATCCGCGAGATGACCGAAGAGCGCCTCGTCGTCCTCCAAGCCTGACGTTTTCCTTTTCGCACGTGCGGGGACCCGTTCCGTGTGATCGGTCTAGGCATCGCGTTCATCCTGATCGGGATCGTCTTCTTGTTCCTCGTCCCGTGGGTCGGGATACCGGTCGGCATCGTCGGCCTCGTCCTGGCGATCCTCTGGATCGCCGGCTTCGGGCGCCGTGCCGCCGAGCCGGATATGCCCGCAGAGCGACGCCGGCTCTGAGCTCGCGCGTGTTTTCGTCACAGGCAACGAATCCCGCGACTTTGTGACAAGGCCGTTACCATGTAGGATCGAGGAGCGTGCATAGGGGATGCGCGCCGGAATCTGGCTTCGGACAAGGCCTTGCGGGGTCTGAGACGGGGAGACAAGAGCTCGTGATCGAAGAGAGAACAGCCCAGCTGCAGCAATGTATGTATCAATACTCACGGGCCATCTACCGGTCCGTTAAGGACATGATCGACCCGTACGCCGACCGCGAGACGCAGCTCGAATCCCGCCGCGGAGTGCTCATCGCCTGTGAGCAGACGATGGAGCGGCTCGCCAGCGATCCCCTCTACTTCGCGAAGCCGGAGCGGGCACTGTTCCAGGACATCCGGCGCTTTTTCCCGATCACCGCGCAGGCGCAGGTCGCATGGGCGGTCGACCAGGGCGTGAAGGCCGCGGTGGACTTCATCGAGGAGCAGATCGAGTCGGGACTGCTCGACGGCGGAGTCGCCCGGTGCCGGGCCACGACACGCAAGGGCAAGCCGTGTCAGCGCACCCCGCTGCCGGAGCGCGACTACTGCCCGTCTCACCAGCACCTCGAGACCAAAGCCGCGGCGTAGCCGCTCTCTCCACAGCCTTTCCACACGCGCGCTCCACAGGCGCCCGGCGATAGGGTGCTTCGCGGGTGTCACACGACACGGACAAGCTGATCCGGCAGCTCTCGCTCGTCGCCTTCCTCATGGCCGAGCGGCGGGCGCTCACCGCACGCGACGTGAAGTCGAACGTCGAGGGCTACTCCGAGATGTCCGACGAGGCGTTCGCGCGGCGCTTCTACTCCGACCGGGCCGAGCTGCTCTCCCTCGGCGTTCCGCTCCAGTCGCAGCGCGACGAGTTCACCGGCGAGGAGCTCTACACGCTCCGCTCGGAGCAGTACTTCCTGCCGCAGCTCGAGCTCGAGGACGAGGAGCTCGCGGCCCTGCAGACCGCCTTCTACCTCCTCGAGGGGAAGTTCGCGTACGCCGAGCCGCTGCGCCTCGCGCTGCAGAATCTCGCGCTCGGGCGTCCCGGGTTCAGCGAGACGCGGACCGAGACGGCGAGCCGCGTCGAGGTGCTCGATCCCGACTACTCGCCCGAGACGCCGGGCCGGCTCGCGAAGCTCGAGAACGCGATCTCGAAGCAGCGCACGGTGCGCTTCGAGTACTGGTCGATCTCGCGCGACGAGGAGAGCGAACGGACGCTCAACCCCTACGCGCTCCTCAACGACAACGGGCTCTGGTACGTGGTGGGCCACGACCTCGACCGCGAGGAGATCCGGACGTTCCGCGTCTCGAGGATCCGCGGCGACATCAAGTTCGCGACGCGGCGCGAGCGCGACTTCCGCGCGCCGACGGACTTCGACGTCGAGATCTACCGCGGCCGGCCGCCCTGGCAGATCGGCGATGCGGTCGGCACGGCGCGGATCGAGGTGCGCGGCGACACAGCCTGGTGGGTCAAGCGCGCATACGGCGCGACCGGCAAGCTCGAGGACGGCGTCTTCGTCACCGAGTACTCCTCCATCCCCCAGCTCGCGTCGTGGGTGCTGCGCCAGAACGGCCGCGCGGTGCCGCTCGAGCCGGCGGAGCTGAAGCGGGACGTCGCCGCGGCATTGCGGCGTGTGCGCGAGCGCCACGAGAGCGAGGCTCCTCGCCTCGCGCGCGAGACTCCGATGCCCGACGGCGACGGCGTCGTCGAGCGGCCGGCAGGTCCGGTGGCGCCCGAGCGGTTCGCCGTGCTCCAGGCGCTGCTCGCCTATCTCCTCGCGGCGTGCGGCGAGGAGCGCGACGCCGAGATCCCCGCGGATGAGCTGCTCGAGCGCTTCCCCTCGATTCCTGCCGACGAGATCGAAGAGCACCTGTCGCTGCTCAACCTCGTCAACTTCGGCGGCGGTTGTTACACGGTCTACGCCGAGTTGCGCGACGGCTCGGTGCACGTCGACAAGGAGCTCTGGGGCGACACGTTCCGGGCCGCGCCGCGGCTGACGCCGCTCGAGGCGCGGGCGATCCGGCTCGCACTCGAGTACGTCGGGCCGATGATCGCGGCCGACGCGCACACGCCTCTCTCGCGCGTCCGCAAGAAGCTCGAGGAGACATTCGGGCAGTTCGAGCTCGCGCGCACTCCCGAGCCGCACGTCGGCAGCGAGGAGGTCGATCTCGTCTCGCGGCTCGCGCGCGGCATGCGCGAGCGAAAGCTCGTCGAGATCGAGTACCAAAAGGAGGCCGACTCCGAGCCCTCCACGCGGCTCGTCGAGCCCTACTCCCTCGAGCGGCAGCTGCCGAACTGGTACGTCCACACCTGGGATCGCACGAGCGACGGCGCCCGCTCGTTCCGCCTCGACCGCATGCGGAGCGCGAAGCTGACCCGTGAGAAGTTCGAAGCGCGCGAGGGATTCGAGCCGACGCGGCTCCAGGACGCACGCACCGCGACGGTTCTCTACGACAAGGCGATCGCGCGCTGGGCGATCGAACGGGGCGCACGGCTACTCGCCGACGGCAGCGCGGTACGGGACCTGCCGGTCGGCAGCGACGAATGGCTCGAGAGCGAGGTCCTCTCCCTGCGCGGCGAAGCCGTGTTGCTCGAACCCGACGAACTGAGGCACTCGATCGCCGATCGCGCAAAGGCGCTGGCGAAAGAGCTCGGCGTCGAGCGCATGCGCGCCCGGGCCTAGCCGAGTACGAGAACGCTCGCCGGGGGCGCTGAGCGCTGCCTCCCACCGCGTGTAAGGAACGGGCCCATGAATCGGATCGTGTGCGCTTGCTTCAACATTGCTGGGAACCAGACCCAACTCGAAGGAGACGTATCCCGTCCTTCGCTGCACCCGCTGCGGACCTTGACGCGGTCGGCTTTCTGAGACGTCCCAAGAGACTCAAGGGATAGTTCGCTCGCCTGGGCCAGTGTTCCGGATTGAAGCTCCTATGACTTGTCAAGTCATTGCTGGTTGTTGTTCGAGGAGTCGGTAGAGGTGGCGGGCGAGGTAGCGCTTGAGGAGTCGGGTGGCGTCGCGGCGACTCTTGCCTTCGGCGATCTTCT
>JAICJI010000057.1 GCA_025928515.1 Thermoleophilia bacterium | reverse complement strand
GCCGACTACTCGCAGATCGAGCTGCGGATCCTCGCGCACGTCTCCGGCGAGCCGAAGCTGCGCGAGGCGTTCGAGCGCGGGGAGGACATCCACACCGCGACCGCGGCGGAGGTCCTCGGCGTCGACCCTGCGAAGCTCACATCGGGCGAGCGCTCGATCGCGAAGATGATCAACTTCGGGATCGTCTACGGGATCTCGGCCTTCGGCCTCTCCGAGAACCTCGAGATCCCGCGCGAGCAGGCGCAGGAGTACATCGACGCGTACCTCGCGCGCTTCCCGCTCGTGCAGGACTTCATCTCACGCACGATCGAGCAGGCCGAGCGCGACGGCTACGCGACGAGCTTGCTCGGGCGGCGGCGCCCGGTCCCGGAACTGCGCGTGCGCAACCGCGCGACGCGCGGGTTCGGCGAGCGCGTGGCCGTGAACTTCGTGATGCAGGGCTCGAACGCGGACATCATCAAGGTCGCGATGGTCGCGATCGAGAAGCGGTTGCGCGAGGAGGGGAGAAGCGCGCGCCTCGTCCTCCAGGTGCACGACGAGCTCCTCCTCGAGGTGCCCGACGCGGAGACCTCGGTCGTGAAGGAGCTCGTGCGCGAGGAGATGTGCTCGGCGTATCCGCTCGACCCGCCGCTCGCGGTCGACGTGGGCGCCGGCGACTCCTGGGCCGACGCGAAGAGCTAGAACCAAGCGATGCTCGGTCGTGAGGGCGCTGGCTTAGCCGACCGTTATCGGCCCTCGGGCGTCATTCCGAACACTGGCCCAGCCGAGAGTGCTCTTCCCCGGCTGCCACGTCGTGAGATAGTCGTGACGCAGGGGTCCTCAGCGTTCATAGGAGCGAGACATGGCGTACGGCATCGTGCATCACTTTCCGGGCGGGACGAAGGAGCAGTACGAGGCGTCGATCGCGGCGGTGCATCCGAGCGGCGGGGGCCTCCCCGAGGGACAGATCTTCCACGCGGCCGGCCCTTCCGCCGGTGGCTGGACGATCGTCGCCGTCCACGAGTCGCAAGACAGCTGGGAACGGTTTCGCGACGAGACGCTGACTCCGGCCATGGGCGCGGGCATCGACGGAGGGTTTCCGACTCCTCCACAGGAAACGGCCTTTCCCGTTCACAACCAGCAGACGGCCTAAGCCCGACCGCTCACTACCCGGACGACAACGAAGGCGGCGCAAGCCGCCTCCGTGTGTCCGAGTAGCCGCCCGGATCTACGCCGCAGCCGGGCAAGGATCGGCCGTGGCCGCGCCGCCCGCGTCGTTGTCGTCGTTGATGACCGTGCCGCCCGGGCCGATGACGTGCGCCCAGTGGCCGCTGTCCTCGGCCGAGATGCAGTACGTCGCGCCGGTCGCGTCGCCGTTGTCGTCGGCGGTCACGATTCCGGGCACCTCGGGCGGGCCGGCTGCGAAGAGCTGCAGGCCCGAGTCGTACTTGGCCTGCAGGCCGGTCGCACCGCTCGCACTCATCCCGACGTAGCTGTTGTTGTCCGAGTAGAACGCCTCGGCATCCGGGATCGCAGCGCGGACGTCCGACATGGCGGCCGTCTGCTGCGCCTTCTTCTGGAAGCCCAGGTACGAGGGGATCGCGATCGCGAGCAGCACCCCGATGATGATCAGGACGACGAGCAGCTCGATCAGCGTGAAGCCGCTCTCGTCCCTGAGCGCCGCACGACGCTCGACCAGCTTGCCCAGCGTGTAGCTCTCCTTTTCCTCGGGAGACTCACGGCCACTCCATCGGATAGCGAAGTGACCTGATGCGTTTCCATCGGAGAGCGAAGTGAGTTGGCCGTACCCTCGGCTGAGGGATTCGTGTGCGGGAGGCTCCCCCCGCTGTGGGGGCGGCGCGGGCGCCGGCTACGAGTAACCGAGCGCGGCGAGCAGCGGGCCGGCCTCGGCCTCGACGTCTGCGAGCTGCTCCGGTGTCAGATCCCGGCGCCAGCGGCCGAGCGACGAGTCGCGGAAGCTGTCCATGGCCCGGTGCGTCGAGGTCAGGTTCGCGCCGAGAAACTCCGCGAGCCGGTCGGCGACGGTCGCGAGGCCTTCGTAGCGAATCTCGAGCATGCGGTCGCCGGCATTCGAGGCCCGCACCGCGCCGACGTAGCGTCGCCACGCCCAGGCGCAGCGACGGGCGTCGCTCACCTGCGCAAACTCCTCGCGCCGGTCGGGCTCGACCCAGAAGCGCGGCTGCGAGCCGTACGGGAGCCTGGCATCGTCATGTCCCTCCTGGTCTGCGTTGAGCCAGCCGCGCTCGAGCAGCGAACAGACGACGTCGCGGCCGTCGCGCAGCACGTGCACCGCGAGCGCCTGCGGATATGCCTCCAGAGCAGCATCGAGGACGTGCGCCGTCTCGGGAGTCTGCTCGACGCCCCTCAGCCCCCAGGCAAGCCCGAGACGCCGGATGCGCTCGAGGATCGTCCGCAGCTCGGCCGCCGACGGGTCGTTGGGAAGCGCCGCCTTCCACGGCGTCACCTCGCCGAAGTCGACGAAGCCGGGCAAACCGCCGATCGCGCGCCCGACGAACGTCGTTCCCGAGCGCGGACAGCCCACGACGAAGACGAGCCGCTCCTCGCGGCCGAGCCTCGGCCGCTGCACGAGTGCCCGCTCCGCGACCCGCGCGCCCGCCGTGCAGTAGTCGAGCAGCGCGCTCACAGCGCCTCGGGAAGGGAGTCCGGCACGAGCCCGAGTCCCTGGCGGAGCGTCTCGATCAGCTGCTGCGCCTCGGCGAGCAGCAGCGCGAGCTCGTCCACCTCCTCGCGCGGCACCTCCACCGTGACGCGCACCGGCGAGCGGGCCGTGGACGAGAGCGCGATCGTGTCGATGTCGTCCGTCGTGAGCGCCGTCACGTCGAGATACTCGTCCCGCGCGAGCCGCCGCCCCGGTTCGAACCGCTCGGCCGCCGCGCCCAGGCGCTCCGCGAGCACGCCGGCGTAGTGACCAGGCACATGGATCGTCGCGTCACCGCTCCGCAAGCCGATCGTCGCCGACCAGCTCGCGTAGCCTGCACCGTCGCCTTCGCGCCGCAGGACGTGGATCGCGCACGAGTCGGTGACTCCGACCGGATACCGCTCCTCCATTCCGCTCAGCCTAGCCCCGGCCACCGGACGAGCCCGGCGGACCGCCGGTATATTGGCTCGCCGCATGACGAACGACACAATCAACGACCCGCGGCTCGAGGACGGCGTCTGGACGACCGACCCCGAGAGCGGCGAGCTAATCCCCGACTACGAATCGACCTTCCCCACGATCGAAGAGGGACAGGTCGTGAACGGCACCGTCGTTCGCGTGGACAAGGACGAGGTGCTCGTCGACATCGGGTACAAGTCGGAGGGGGTCATCCCGGTTGCCGAGCTGTCGATCCGGCGCTCGATCAACCCTGCGGACGAGGTTTCGCTCGGCGACGACATTGCAGCGCTCGTCCTGACGAAGGAGGACGCCGAGGGACGGCTGATCCTCTCGAAGAAGCGCGCGCGGTTCGAGATCGCGTGGAAGGCGATCGAGGGCGCCCACGAGAAGGGCGAGCCGGTCACCGGCCGCGTGATCGAGGTCGTCAAGGGCGGGCTGATCCTCGACCTCGGCGTGCGCGGCTTCCTGCCTGCGTCGCTCGTCGACATCCGCCGCGTGCAGGACCTCGACGAGTTCATGGGCCAGGAGCTCGAGTGCAAGGTCATCGAGCTCAACCGCTCGCGCAACAACGTCGTGCTTTCGCGCCGCGCCGTGCTCGAGGAGGAGCGCAAGGAGCAGCGGCAGCGGATCCTCGACCGCCTCAACCCGGGCGACGTCGTCGAGGGCACGATCTCCAACATCGTCGACTTCGGCGCCTTCGTCGACCTCGACGGGATGGACGGCCTCATCCATATCTCCGAGCTTTCGTGGAGCCACGTCAACCACCCGTCGGAGGTGCTCGAGATCGGGCAGACCGTGCGGGTGCAGGTGCTCGACATCGACCGCGAGCGGCAGCGGATCTCGCTCGGTCTCAAGCAGACCCAGACCGACCCGTGGCAGCAGGTGCTCGAGAGCTACCAGGAGGGCGACGTCGTGAAGGGCGCCGTGACGAAGGTCGTCACGTTCGGCGCCTTCGTCGAGATCCTGCCCGGCGTCGAGGGGCTCGTCCACATCTCCGAGCTCGCGCAGCACCACGTCGAGAATCCGCGCGAGATCGTCTCGCAGGGCGACCAGGTCAACGTCCGGATCCTCGAGGTGGACGCCGATCGCCGGCGCCTCTCGCTCTCGCTCAAGCGCGTCGAGGACGGCATGCCCGTCCAGCCGGGCCCCGGCGAGGACGCAGAGCCGCCTGCGCTCGGGCTCTCCGACGAGGTCTTCGCCGACGAGGTTCCCGCCGCCGAGGCGCTCGAAGCTCCGGCGGATGAGGAGCCTGCCGCCGAGGTCGAGGCCGAAGCCGAGCCCGAAGCCGTCGCCGAGGAGCCGGTCGCCGAGGAGCCGGTCGCCGAGGAGCCGGTCGCGGAGGCAGAGCCCGAGGCGGAAGCCGAAGCAGCCGCCTCCGACGAGGCCGAGCCGACGGAGTAGTGAAGCGGCCGCTCGCGGTCGCGCTCACAGGCGGCATCGCGGCCGGGAAAAGCGAGGCGCTCCGTTCTTTCGAGCGTCACGGCGCCGCAACGATCTCGAGCGACGACGTCGTCCATCGTCTCTATCGCGAGGACGAAGGTCTTCAGGCCGCTCTCCGCGCGCGCTGGGGCGAGCGCGTGTTCCGCGACGGCGAGGTCGACCGCGCGGAGATCGGTCGAATCGTCTTCGCCGACCGCGCCGAGCTCGCGTGGCTCGAGGCCGAGCTCCATCCACGGGTCCGAGCGGCGACCGACGACTGGCTCGCCGCCCAGACGGCCGACGTCGCCGTCGCCGAGATCCCGCTGCTCTTCGAGACGGGCGGCCAGGATAGGTTCGACCGCGTCGTCGTCGTTACTGCACCACCGGAGGTGAGAAATGAGCGGCGAGGCGCCGTTCCCGACAGGGAGGAGCGGCTCGTACCCGAAGAGGAGAAGGTGCGGCGGGCGGACTTCTGCTACGTCAACGACGGCTCGCTCGAGGAGCTCGACGCCTTCGTCGCCGGAGTCCTGGAGGAGCTCCGACGGTCCTGAGGCGCTGGATCGTCGCTGCTGTCGCCGTCCTTGCGGTGCTAGGCGCGTTCGTCTACCTGCAGCGGACGGAGCCGCCCTGGTACGCGCGCCTCTGGTATCCGCTGCGCTACTCGACGAACGTCCGCGTCTACGCGTCACAGGATCATCTGGATCCCGCGCTGCTCGCGGCCGTGATCGAGGCGGAAAGCAAGTTCAACTCGAACGCCGAGTCGAGCGCCGGCGCCGTCGGCCTCATGCAGCTGACCCCGAGCACGGCGAAAGGCATCGCGCAGTACACAGGCGGCAGCCGCTTCCGCGTCTCCGATCTCACGAACCCGGACATCAACATCCGCTACGGCGCCTGGTACCTCGGGCACCTGCTCGTCCACTACCACGGGGGCGAGAGGCTCGCGTTGGCGGCCTACAACGCCGGCCAGGACAACGTCGACCGCTGGCAGAGCGAGCACGTCGGCATCCAGTTCAAGGAGACGCGGGACTACGTCGCCAAGGTCGAGCGTCTGAAGGAGATCTACCGCCGCGCATACGCCAGCCAGCTCGGCTATTAGCCGGCCCGCTCCTCGAGCTCGTTGCTCTTGTTCGTCAACGCTGCGAAGCCGGCCTGGAGGAAATCGTTGAGGCCGGCGGCGCCGAGCGTCCACGTCAGCAGCCGTCCGAAGCGCGGCGCGACGATCTGGGTTGCGCCCATCCCCGCCGCGACCCAGGTGCCGACGCAGCGGCTGCACGTCACGAGCTCGCCGATCGCCTGCCGCATCCCGCCGGTCTCGACGGGCTGCTCGCCGCCTTCGTGGGCGTGCCCCTCGACGAAGGGCTCGCGGAGGAAGCTCGTGACCTCGTCGCGGGAAAGCGTCCGCGCCGTCTTGTACGTCGCGAGCGCAAGCGTCACGAGGTCGAGTGCCGTGTACTTGTGCGGGTCCCGGTCGAGCGCGCGCGCGAGTGCGCCCGCGGCGACGAGCCCGCCGCCGAAGACGGCCATGATCGCGGCGTACGCGCCGTAGGGAGGCGACTGCTCGGTGCCCATCAGGGCTTTCTGCGCGTCCCTGCGGTTCGAGAAACTGGTATTACCGCCCGCATGAAGATCCGGGCCGCGGTGCTGGAGGAGTTCGGCCGTCCGCTCGAGGTCCAGGAGCTCGATCTCGCGGAGCCGAAGGCGGGCGAAGTCCTCGTCCGCCTTGTGGCCTGTGGCGTCTGCCATACGGATCTGTACACGGCGTCGGGCGCCGACCCGTCCGGCTACGCGCCGACGGTGCTCGGGCACGAGGGCGCCGGTGTCGTGGAACGCGTCGGCGACGGCGTCGGCTCGGTCGGGCCGGGCGACCACGTCGTCACCCTCTTCTCCCCGCAATGCCGCGAGTGCACCCACTGCCTCGATCCGCGCACGAACCTCTGCCTCGCGATCCGCGAGCAACAGAACCAGGGCCTCCTGCCCGACGGGACGACGCGCCTGTCACGCGACGGCGAGCCGATCCGCCACTTCATGGGCACCTCGACCTTCGCCGAGTACACCGTGATGCCGGAGATCGCACTAGCGAAAATCTCGCCCGAGGCTCCGCTCGACCGCGCCTGCGTCTTCGCCTGCGGCCTTTCGACCGGCCTCGGCGCCGCGCTCAACACGGCCAAGGTCGAGCCCGGCTCCACGTGTGTCGTCTTCGGAGCCGGCCTGGTCGGGCTGGGCGCAGTCGCCGGTTGCCGGCTCAGCGGAGCCGAGCGGATCCTCTGCGTCGATCCGGCCGAGCAGCGGCTCGAGCTCGCGCGCGGCCAGGGAGCGACCGACACGCTCGCCGGCGGGCCCGAGGTGGTGGAGCAGATCCTCGAGCTCACCGGCGGCTTCGGCGCGGACTACACCTTCGAGGCGACGGGCCGCGTCGACGTGATGCGCCAGGCGGTCGAGTCCGCGCGCATGGGCTGGGGCCTCGCGACCGTATGCGGGGTCGCCGGCAAGGGAGAGACACTCGACGTGGTGCCTCGATATCTGATCACGGGCCGCCGCGTCGCCGGCTCGTCGTTCGGCGGCGTGAAGGGGCGGGACCAGGTGCCGCTACTGATCGATCGCTACCTCGCCGGCGACATCGACGTCGACCCGCTCATCTCCCACACGCTCACGCTCGACGACGTCAACCGTGGCTTCGACCTCATGCACGCGCAGGACGGCATCCGCAGCGTGATCTCGTTCGGCGGCTGATCCGACCGGCGGTCGGGAATCAGGCTCTCGGGGAGATCAGGACCGCTCGTTCATACAGATAGTCGTAACGCGTGTAGCGGGGCCAGCAGCATCTGAAGTACACCACCTCGCCTCGCCAGGCCCTGAGGGGCTTGTTGTTCACGCCCCCGTTCCTGAGCCGCTGTGGCTTGGCGAACGGGCGCGTCACGAACCGGTACGTCCGCCACACGCCGTTCCACTTGATCTTCGCCAGGTCACCAGGCTTGATGGTGTAGAGGCGGTAGAACGGCCCGTGCGCCCCGTAGCCGGGCACGGGCGTCACGTCGTGCGCGTCGATGACCATCGTCAGCCCGTCTCCGGGCCGTTGTGGCCAGCCCAGATCCCAGATCGGGCCCCTCGCCAGATCACCACAGCGCGTGCGGATCGGCTGATTGACCATGTGCAGAGCCTTGATGGTCAGGAGAGCCGGGTGTCGCGCTTCCGGCGGCTCCTTCTTGGGGCATTCCGGGCTCTCGAGGCCATTCCCGCCCAGAGCCATCGCGGCGAGCAACAGCGACGCCAGCCCCAGCGCGACGGTAAGCAGTACCGCTGCTTTCCTGCTGTTTTTCACCCTTGCCGGACAATACATTCGCTCTCGCGGACTCTCGACTTCCTGATCCGCGGCGCCGGTGCGGGCAATGACCCGCGATACCCTGTCCCGAATGGCCGAGCTCCGGACGACCTCCGCCTACCGCCCGACCGGCGACCAGCCGCAGGCGATCGAGAAGCTCTCCGACGGGATCCTTGCGGGCGAGCGCTACCAGACGCTCGTCGGCGCGACCGGCACCGGCAAGACGGCCACGATGGCGTGGACGATCGAGAAGACGGGCCGGCCGGCGCTCGTCATCGCCCATAACAAGACGCTCGCGGCGCAGCTCTGCAACGAGTTCCGCGAGTTCTTCCCGCACAACGCCGTCGAGTACTTCGTCTCGTACTACGACTACTACCAGCCCGAGGCGTACGTCCCGCAGGCCGACCTCTACATCGAGAAGGACTCGTCGAGAAACGACGACATCGCGCGGCTGCGGCTCGCTGCGACCTCCTCGCTCTTCACCCGCCGCGACGTGGTCGTGGTCGCGTCCGTCTCCTGCATCTACGGCCTCGGCTCGCCGGAGGAGTGGCGCGAGCGGATGGTCTACATCGAGGTCGGGGCCGAGCACGACCGCGACCTGCTCCTGCGGAAGCTGATCGACTCGCAGTACGTCCGCAACGACACCATGCTCGGCCGCGGCCGGTTCCGCGTGAAGGGCGACGTGGTCGAGGTGCAGCCGGCGAACCAGGAGACCGCGTACCGCATCTCCTTCTTCGGCGACGAGGTCGAGGGGATGACGCATTTCGACCCGCTCACCGGGGAGGTGCTCGCGAAGCTCGACAACCTCTCGATCTGGCCGGCCACGGAGTACGTCACCTCGCAGCCGACGGTCGAGCGCGCCGTCGACGAGATCCGGCACGAGATGGAGCAGCAGGTCGCGATGTTCGAGGAGGAGGGGAAGCTGCTCGAGGCGCACCGGATCAGGCAGCGCACCGAGTACGACCTCGAGATGCTGAAGGAGCTCGGCTTCTGCAACGGGATCGAGAACTACTCGCGGATCCTCGAAGGTCGCGCGGCAGGCACGCATCCGTTCACGCTCCTCGACTATTTCGCCGACGACTTCGTCGTCTTCGTCGACGAGTCGCACCAGACGGTGCCGCAGCTCGGCGGCATGTACGAAGGCGATCGCTCGCGGAAGCAGACGCTCGTCGACTTCGGCTTTCGGCTTCCGTCGGCGCTCGACAACCGGCCGCTGCGCTTCGACGAGTTCCTGCGCAAGGTGCCGCAGCTCGTCTTCGTCTCCGCGACGCCGGGACCGTTCGAGCTCCGGAACTCGACGGTCAAGGCCGAGCAGCTGATCCGGCCGACCGGCATCGTCGATCCGGACGTCGACCTGCGCGCGACGAAGAACCAGATCGACGACCTGCTCGGTGAGATCCGCGCACGGGAGGCGGCCGGCGAGCGCGTGCTCGTCACGACGCTGACGAAGAAGATGGCCGAGGACCTGACCGACTACCTGCTCGAGTCGGGCGTCAAGGCGCGCTACCTCCACTCCGAGATCGACACGCTCGAGCGGATCCAGATCGTCCGCGACCTGCGGTTCGGCGAGTTCGACGTCCTCGTCGGCGTCAACCTCCTGCGCGAAGGGCTCGACCTGCCGGAGGTCTCG
>JAICJI010000013.1 GCA_025928515.1 Thermoleophilia bacterium | reverse complement strand
TGCTGACTCCCGGGCGCGGCGGCGACGTACATGGCCGCGGCGACCGCCGCGACCCCGACGAGCATCAAAAACCGCTTCATCGTTCCCTCCTGTCGACCCCCCGCGACGTGCGGAGGAATGCCAGGACTCAACATCCCCGTTGCGGTCCTGTCAAATCCGGGAATGCCGTCCCCAATGGTGCGCGAGGAGCTACGCCGTCTCGTCACGTGGAGCGAGCGCCATCGACGGCTGTTGGCGCGGATCATCATCGCGTTCTGCCTGTCGACGGTGGTCGATTTCGTGTGTGCGGCGCTGATGTGGTCGTTCGAGAGCGGCTTGAAGGGAAGCGAGATCCACGGCTTCGGCGACGCGCTCTTCTTCTCGACCGCGCAGATCCTCACGGTCTCTTCGTCGCTGACGAACCCGGTGACGCACGCCGGCCAGATCGTCGACGTCGCGCTCGAGTTCTGGTCGGTCTTCGTCGTGACCGTGGTGGCGGGCTCCTTTGCCTCGTTCTTCCTGAACGGGGACGCCGGCCGCTAGCGCATCTTCTTCTGCACAACGCTCAAGCCAGCAACAGCGGAAGCCGATGTTGCTGGTCATGGTCTCGGGATCTGCGACCCGGTTGCGCTCCGGCCGGCCTCTGATTCTCGTTGTCGGCGTAGCTCTGCTCGCCTTCTCGACGGCACGGCTCTGGCCCGCGCAGACCGACCTGCCGATGTTCGAGGCCGCCGGGGGAGTCGCCTTCTCGCTCTTGATCCTGACGACGTGGCTGCAGCGAAAGCACTTCCCAGCCTGGGTGATGCTCCTCGTGCCGGTCGGCTGCGACCTGTTCGTCGCGCTTTTGCGCCAGGCGCAGGGCGGGTCCAACTCGGGCTACTCCCCACTCGTGCTCATGCCGGTCGTCTGGACCGGGCTCGTGCTGGGCAGGCGCGCCGTGCTGGCGATCAGTGCCTGCACGGCCCTCCTGTTCGCGCTGCCGATCGTCGTCGAAGGGGCACCGCTCTACCCCTCCAGCGGCTGGCGCGGCGTCGTCCTCTGGTCGCTCGTCTCCCTCTTCGTCGGACTCGGTGCCGACCGAATCATGCGCGCGCAGGAGGAACAGACGGAAGTCGCGAGCGTCCGTGCCCGCGAGCTCGACCGTCTCGTCGAGACGCAGAACGCGATCGCGACGTCCGAGTTCGACCTCGATGCGGTGCTCGGCACCGTCGTGCAGGAGGCAAGCCGCCTGACCGGCTCCGACGCGGCCGTCGTGGAGATCCCCGACGGCGACGAGCTCGTGTACCGCGCAGCCTCTGGAACCGCCGAGACCTTCGTCGGCCTGCGCCTGCCGAGTGCAACCGCGATCTCGGGCCTGGCGATGCGGACGGGAGAGATCCTCGTCTGTGACGACACCGAAATCGATGAGCGCGTCGACGTCGAGGCCTGCCGCCGCGTCGGGGCGCGCTCGCTCGTCGTCGTACCGCTCCGCCACGACGCGCAGACGTCCGGCGTCCTCAAGGTCTACCGCGCGAGGAAGAACGCGTTCCGGCCCGAGCACGTCCGGGTGCTCACGCTGCTCGCGGACATGATCGGGAGCGCGCTGGCCCGCGCCGAGTTGCTCGAGAAGCTCCACCGCCTAGCGCTCACCGACGAGCTGACAGGCCTCGCGAACCGCCGCAGCTGGCACGACCATCTCGAGCATGCGCTCGCCCGCGCCCGCCGCTCGGCCGCTCCGCTCAGCGTCGTCGTGCTCGACCTCAACGGCTTCAAGCAGGTAAACGACAAGCAGGGACACGCCGCCGGCGATCGGCTGCTCCACACGGTCAGCGCCTGCTGGTCGTCGGTGCTCCGCGACAGCGACATCCTCGGGCGGATCGGAGGCGACGAGTTCGCCGTCATCCTGGAGCAGACCGACGAACCGACGGCGGCCCGGATCGCCCAGCGGCTCGACGAGAGCCTCCCGGCCGAGACCGTGGGCGCCGCGAGCGGCACCGCCACCTGGAACCGCCGGGAGGACGTGGAAGGCCTCCTCTCCCGTGCCGACGCGGCGATGTACGAGCGGAAGAACGAGAAGGCGCTCGTTACGCGGTCTTGAGCCCGACCGGGCAGGCGACGCCGGTGCCGCCGAGCCCGCAGTAGCCGTTCGGGTTCTTCGCGAGGTACTGCTGGTGGTAGTCCTCGGCGTAGTAGAACGGGCCTGCCGCCGCGAGCTCGGTCGTGATCTCGCCGTAACCGGCTCGCGCGAGCTCTGCCTGGTACATCGCGCGCGACGCCTCCACCGCCTCCCGCTGTGCGTCGTTCGCCCAGTAGACCGCCGAGCCGTACTGCGTGCCGACGTCGTTCCCCTGGCGCGCGCCCTGGGTCGGATCGTGGCCCTCCCAGAACAGGCGGAGCACGCCGTCGAGCGGGATGACCGCCGGATTGAAGACCACGAGGACGGCCTCCGTGTGACCGGTGCGCCCGCTGCAGACCTCCTCGTAGGTCGGGTTCGGCGTGTAGCCGCCGGCGTAACCGACCGCGGTCGTGTAGACGCCGTCGGCCTGCCAGAAGACGCGCTCGGCGCCCCAGAAGCAGCCCATCCCGACGACGAGCTGCTCCGTGCCTTCCGGGAACGGCGGCTGCAGGGGCGTCCCGAGCACCGCGTGCCGCTCGGGCACGCGCATCTCGTCCTCGCGCTCGGGCAGCGCTTCCTCGGGCGTGACCAGCTCGGATTTCTTCGTGAACAGGAACATGGTTCCAGCTTACGGACCGGGCTCGCCCTCACCGAGCTCCTCGGCGACCGAGCCCTCTATCTCCTGCTCGGCGCGCTCCTGCAGCTCTGCTTCCTTCCGCTTCGACCAGATGACGAAGGCGACGAGGATGGCGGTACCGGTGACGCCGAGGACGACGTCGATCGTCGTGCTCAGCTTCCTCAGGGCGCCGCCGAACTCGTAGTACGCGACGGCGTAGAGCGTCGCCCAGACCGTGCCCCCGGCGGCGTTGTAGAAGAGGAAGCGTCGCCAGTCCATGTGGTTCGCGCCGGCGAGGAACGCCGCCCACGTGCGCAGGATCGAGACGAAGCGGCCCCAGAAGACGACCTTGCCGCCGTGGCGGCGGAAGAGCCAGATCCCGATCTTGAGCCGGGCCTCGTGCAGGTGGATCTTGTGCCCGTAGCGCAGGAGGAGCTTGGCGCCGCCGAACCGCCCGATCGCGAAGCCGATGTTGTCCCCCACCACCGCGCCCGCGATCGCCACCGCGACGATCCACCAGATCTCGAGCTTGTGCGTCGAGCCGGCGTAGAGCGCGGCCCCGACGAGCGCCGTTTCGCCGGGCACCGGCACGCCGATGCTCTCGATCATCACGAGCAGGAAGACGACGAGGTAGCCGTACGACTCGAGCCAGCCGTCGATCGTGTGCGTCGAGACGATGAAGCCGAGCGTCACCCGGGCATCCTCACCCGACGCTCACCGACCGGGGCTAGGTTCAAGTCGTGATCGAGGCGCGCGACCTCACGAAGGACTACGGCTCGAAGCGGGCCGTCGACGGGCTCAGCTTCACCGTCCGACCCGGGATCGTGACCGGCTTTCTCGGGCCGAACGGCTCCGGGAAGTCGACGACGATGCGCCTCATCCTCGGTCTCGACGCGCCGACCCGCGGCGACGTGACCGTCAACGGCAGCGACTACCGCGAGCACGCGGCGCCGCTGCACGAGGTCGGCGCACTCCTCGAGGCCCGCTCGGTCCACACCGGCCGCTCTGCGCACAACCACCTGCTCGCGCTCGCCCAGACGCACGGGATCCCGAAGCGCCGCGTCTCGGAGCTCATCGACCTCGTCGGCCTGCACGAGGTGGCTCGCAAGCGCAGCGGCAAGTTCTCGCTCGGCATGGGACAGCGGCTCGGCATCGCGCAGGCGCTGCTCGGCGACCCGAAGACCGTGATGCTCGACGAACCGGTGAACGGGCTCGACCCCGAGGGCATCCACTGGATGCGCAATCTCCTCAAGGGGCTCGCCGCCGAGGGCCGCACCGTCTTCGTCTCCTCCCACCTGATGAGCGAGATGGCGCTCACGGCCGACCATCTGATCGTGATCGGCCGCGGCAAGCTGATCGCCGACACGAGCGTCGACGATTTCGTCTCGCGCGCCTCGCAGAAGGTCGTGGTCGTCCGCTCGCCGGAGCTCGAGTCCCTGCGCGCGGCGCTCGCCGGTCCCGACGTGTCGTTCGAGCCGGCCGAACGCGGCGCGCTCGAGGTGCACGGGCTCACCGCGGAGCAGGTCGGCGACGCGGCCGCCGCGGCGGGAATCGTCCTCCACGAGCTGACTCCGCGGCAGGCGTCGCTCGAGGAGGCGTTCATGAACCTCACGCGCGACGAGGTCGAGTTCGCGGCCGAACTGCAGGAGGTCGTCGCGTGAGTGCGGCGACTCCGAGCGTCCGTCTCCCCCGGCTCGACCGGACCGGAAGCGTCGCATTCCGTCGCGTCCTGCTCTCGGAGTGGACGAAGCTCCGCTCCGTGCGGTCGACGAAGTGGTCGCTCGGCGTCGGCTTCCTGCTCACCGTCGCGTTCCCGATCGCCTTCTCGTTCGCCACCTCGTCGCATTGGGGATCGATGTCGCCGCAGGATCGCGCCGACCGCCAGCCGCTCGACATCGCCCTGGTCGGCGTCAACGTCGCGCAACTCGCGATCGCCGTGCTCGGGGTGCTCCTGATCAGCGCGGAGTACTCGACCGGCTCGATCCGCTCGACCTTCACCGCCGTGCCGAAGCGGCTGCTCGTGCTGTGGGCGAAGCTCATTGACTACTCGGTCGTCTCGCTCGCCCTCATGGTTCCCGCCGTGCTCGTGAGCTTCTTCTCGAGCCAGGCGATCCTCGGGCGCCACGACATCCTGCAGATCTCGTTCACCCAACCCGGCGTCGCGAGAGCCGTGCTCGGCGGAGCCCTCTACGTGATGCTCGTGGGGATCTTCGCCCTCGCAATCGGGGCGATCGTGCGCAACACGGCCGGCGGCATCGCGGCGTTCGCCGGCATCTTCTTCGTCTTGCCACCGCTCATGTTCGTCCTGCCGACGAGCTGGAACAACGCGATCAGCCAGTACCTGCCGAGCGACGCCGGACGCCAGCTCTTCTCGCTCCACCATGCGTCGCACTCGCTGAGACCGCTCACGGGTGGGCTCGTCTTCGCGGCCTATTGCGTCGCGGCGATCGTCATCGCTGCGGTCCTGCTCGTCCGCCGGGACGTCTGACGGCGCGCAGGCGGATGCGCCTGCGACCATGAGGGCGTGAGCAGCGAGGAGTCGCGCACCCAACGCGTCCTGACCGACGCCGCAGCCCTCGGCTCCGCGGCGGCGAGCGCCTTTTCGCGGCGCCTGACCATCGCCCTCGGCGGTGCGGAGCGAACGCGCGTCATCATCGTCCTCGCCGCGGTGCTCGGGCTGAGCGGCGCGGATGCCGCAACGGTCGGCGCGTCGGCGAGCGAGCTTCGCCACGGCCTGCACATCACGAACACGGACATCGGGCTGCTCGTCGCGGTCAGCTCGTTGATCGGTGCGTTGGCGTCGCTGCCGTTCGGCGTGCTCGCCGACCGCGTCACGCGAACCCGCGTGCTCGGAGCGACGATCGTCCTCTGGGGCGGCGCGATGCTGTGGAGCGCCACCGCCGGGAGCTTCAGCGATCTCCTGCTCGCGCGCCTCTTCCTCGGCGCGGTCACCGCCTCGGCCGGCCCGATGGTCGCGTCGCTCGTCGGCGACTGGTTCGGCAGCTGGGAGCGCGGCCGGATCTACGGCGTGATCCTCGCCGGCGAGTACCTCGGAGCCGGAGCCGGTTTCGCGGTGACCGGCAACATCGCCGCGCTTTCCTGGCGAGCCGCGTTCGTCATCCTCGCGCTCCCCGCGTTCGCGCTCGCCGTCGTCGTCTGGCGGCTGCGCGAGCCCGAGCGCGGAGGCAAGGGCGTGCTCGCGCACGACTCGGAGCCGGCGCCCGTGCTCGAGCCCGACGAGACGACGGCGGAGACCGACGCACAGCGCCTCGCGCGCGAGCGTGGCCTCGTACCGGAGTCCGAGCTCATCGTCGACCCACGCGCTGCCCGGCGGATGGGGCTCCTGCGCGCCACCCGGTACGTGCTCCGCGTCCGCACGAACCTCGTCCTGATCGCCGCGAGCGCCTGCGGCTACTACTTCCTCGCAGGCCTGCAGACGTTCGGCCTGGAGTTTTCGAAGGAGCAGTACGGGATCGACCAGGCGCTCGCAAGCTCGCTCTTGCTTGTCGTTGGAGCCGGCGCCCTCGCCGGCGTTCTCTGCGGCGGCGCGGTCGGCGATTGGCTGCTGAAACGCGGCTTGCTGAACGCGCGAGTCTGGACGCCTGCCGTCGCGGCGTCGCTGACCACCGTCCTGTTCGTGCCTGCGATCTTCACGCGCGGAGCCGTGACCGCGGTGCCGTATCTCGTCGCGGCGGCGTTCTTCCTCGGCGCCCAGAACCCGCCGCTCGACGCGGCGCGGCTCGACATCATGCCGCCGCTCCTCTGGGGACGTGCCGAGGCAGTGCGGACGTTCCTGCGCTCGCTCGCGATGGCGCTGGCGCCGCTTCTCTTCGGCGCAGTCTCCGACCACGTCTTCGGCGGCGGACGCTCGGGCTTGCAGTGGACGTTCGCCGTCATGGTCGTACCGCTCGGCGCGAGCGCGTGGCTCCTGTTCAAGGGGTTGCGGACGTACCCGGCCGACGTCGCGACCGCCGCCGCCGGCGTCAACGACGCGCCCGGCTACCCTCAGCCCCGGGATCACTGGGGTCTGTGATGAGCACCGGCAACACGTTTCTCGTTCTCTCCGCGTTCCTCGCGAGCGGCGTCGAGTTCGTCGAGGCGCTGACGATCGTCCTCGCCGCCGGGCTCGCGCGCGGCTGGCGGTCGTCTCTGGCTGGCCTCGGTGCGGCGACCGTCGTGCTCGCGGTCATCGTCGCGGCGCTCGGCCCCGCTCTCACGGTGATCCCGCTGCAGGGGCTGCGGCTCGTCGTCGGCGGGCTCCTGCTCGTCTTCGGCCTGCAGTGGCTGCGCAAGGCGATCCTCCGAGCGAGCGGCTACAAGGCTCTCCACGACGAGGACGCGATTTTCGCCCGGGAGCTCGCCGACGCGCGCGGCGCCGCCCACCTCGAGCGCGGCGGCGTGGACTGGTACGGCTTCACACTCGCCTTCAAGGGCGTCCTGCTCGAAGGGCTCGAGGTCGTGTTCATCGTCCTCACCTTCGGCAGCGCGCAGGGCTCGATCACGCTCGCGGCCGTCGGTGCCGTCGCCGCGCTCGTGCTCGTCGCCGGCGTCGGGGTCGCGGTGCGCGCGCCGCTCGCCAGGGTGCCCGAGAACTGGATGAAGTTCGCCGTCGGGGTGATGCTGACGACGTTCGGGATCTTCTGGTCGGTCGAGGGCGCAGGCGCCGACTGGCCCGGCTCCGACGCCTCACTCCTCGGCGTGCTGGGCTTCGTCGTCCTCTCGTCGGTCCTTTGCGTGCGGCTGCTGCAGCGCGAGCGCAACTCCCTCGTCCGGCCGATCGAGGTCGAGGCATGAGCCGGCTCGCAGCGTTCGGCCGCTTCTGGTGGGACTTCGTGATCGGGGACGACTGGCTCGTCGCGGTGCTGGTCGTGGCCGGCATCGGCGCGACGGCCGCCCTTGCGACCACGAGCGTGGCTGCGTGGTGGCTCCTGCCGCTCGCCGTCCTCGGTGTGCTGTGGCTCTCGCTGCGGCGGGCGATCCGCTCGGCCTGAAAGACTCTACGCCGGCGCCGCAATCGCCGCGACCGCCGGCGCGCGGCGCGGGGCAAGCAACCGGTAGAAGGTCAGCCAGAGGACCGGGCCGGCAGCGAGGATCGCGGTGACCGGTCCGCCGAAGCCCTTGAGGTCGGTGCCCGTGAGTAGCGCGTGTCCGAGCGCCAGCCAGAAGGCGGCGAACGATGCGTAGTGGAGGCGTCGCCAGCCTCTCTGCCCGATCCAGCGCCGCGCGTTGAACGAGACCGTCAGGGCAAGGGTCAGCCAGCCGGCGACAACGCCGAGCGCGAGGGAGGCAGGACGCCAGGCTGCGGCTCCGGGGACGAGCACGGCAAGCGCTCCGAAGTGGAGCACGGGATCGAGGAGGATCGCCCCGACATGCAGGCCGACCATCGAGAGCCCCGTCCAGGCGAGCGTCCGGTGGATGCCGAGCAGGGCCTTTTGCCGCTTCGGACCGAGCAGGCGCGTGCTCATCGCGAGGCCGAGCCAGACCGACAGCGTCAGGAGCCCGAACGCGACGAGGCCGGCGGCCCTCGCAACGATCCAGGCGACGGGCAGGCCGCTCATGCCGCCTTCACGACGAGCCGCTGTGTGACCACGGGGAGCTCGCCGAGCGGGATCGCAGGTCCGATTTGTGGGACGTAGAGGGCGGCCAGCGGCGATCTCGCCGCGACGTGAGCCTCGGCCTCGGCGGGCCCGGCGATCGCGAGGGTCGTGGCGTGCACTTCCGCCGTTGCGGGGTCGGGCGCGACAACGGTCACCGTCAATGGGCCGGCGAGCGCCGATTCCCCGGTCTCCGGGTCGATGAGATGGTGCAGTGAGCGACCTGGGCCGAAGCGCCGGGCATCGCGGCCCGAGGTGGCGACTCCACCGGCGTCCAACGCGAGAACGGCGAGCGTCTGCCCGGGATGCCGCGGGTCGGCCACCGCGACGAGCCACGGCCCGCCTTCGGGAGATGCGCCTGCCACGGCGATGTCGCCGCCGAGGTCGACGAGCCCGCCGGCGAGATCCGAAGAGGCGGCGAGCATCGAGTCGAGTGCGCGGCCGGCAGCGTAGCCCTTGCCGATTCCACCGAGATCGACCGCGGCTCCGGGCTCGAGCCGCGCGCGGCCGCCCCGTTCGTCGAGCTCGATCGCGGCGCCCGCGCGCCAGTCGGGAGGAGCGGCCGCCGGTCGCTCCTCGAGCAGCTCGAACGAGCGCTCGTAGCCGGCTGCCACGAGCGCGGGCAACACGGTGGGATCGAAGCGGCCGCCGGTGTCTTCCCGGGCCTCGAGCGCCAGACGCAGCGTCTCGAGTAGCCGACGACCGACGGGAGCCCAGCGGCCGCCGGCTGCGTTGAGCCGGGAGAGGTCGCTGGCCGGATCGAAGCGGGACAGCTCGCGCTCGCAGGCCGCAACCTCGTCCTGTGCGGCGGAGAGCGCCGCCTGCGCGTTGCGCTCGTCGGGCGAATCGGCAGTGACGGCCGCGGCGCACGTGGTGCCGACCGCCCGCCACTCGGTGCGACAGAGGGCGCTCATGGCCGCACCGTCGCCGAGGTCGCGGTCGTCGCGTGCACGGGCGCTTTCAGGACGACGAGGGGTTGCTTGCCGCCGGATCCCTTCACGACCGCCGTCTGCACGACGGTCGACGGAAGGGGCGTCGCAGGGCGCGACGACCAGGCGAGCACCGCGACGATCGCGAGCATCGCCCAAACCGAGAGCACGACTATCCAGATGCGCTGCATGATCAGTCACCTCCCTCGTCCCACGAGTGCGCGGCCGGCGCGGGCGCTTGCTGCACGACCGCTGCCGGGGCGGCCACCGGGGCGGGCCGGTGTACAAGCCCTGCGATCGCCGCGCCACCGGTGAGGACGGTCGCGGACAGAACGGCTGCCAGTGCGAGTAGGGATCGCTTCGTGTTCATGCCTTGCGTTCTACGCCTCCGCCTGCAAGCGAGGCGTGAACGCGTGGGCAAGCTTCGGTAAAGGTTTGGCAGGTCAGGCGCGACGCAGGCGAACCACGGCGTCGACGCCGCCGCCGGACGCCTCGCGCAGCTCGACCTCTCCCTCGTCGGCGGCGACGAGTCGCCGGACGATCGCGAGCCCGAGCCCCGAGCCGCCGCCGTCTGAGCCGGCACGCCAGAAGCGGTCGAATGCCCGTTCGCGCTGCTCGGCGGTGAGGCCGCGACCCTCGTCGCAGAGATGCAGCTCGACCCGCGCCGGCAGCGCGGTCGCCGAGAACGTGATGTGGCCGCCGGCCGGCGATGCCTCGAGCGCGTTGGAGAGGAGATTGTCGAGGACCTGGGCTAGACGTCCCGGCGCCGCGCGCACGGGCAGCGGGCCGTCGAGCTGCGAGACCAGAGCGACGCCGTGCTCGTCGGCCAGGGGAAGCCACGCGTCGAGACGCTCGCGCATGAGCGCGGCGGCATCGACCGGGCCGGACCCCTCGCTCCCCGCGTCGGCCCGCGCCAGGGAGAGCAGGCCGTCGACGAGCTCGCGAAGTCGATCCGTCTCGTGCAGGGCCGCGTCGCGATCGGCGCTCGGCGGAAGGTTCTCGAGACGTAGCCGGAGGGCCGTCAACGGCGTGCGCAGCTCGTGCGAGGCGTCGGCGACGAACTCGCCCTGCGAGCGCAGCAGCCGCGCGAGCTTCGCCACGGTCTCGTTGAAGACGGCGGCCAGCGAGCGCACCTCCGGAGGTCCCTCTCGTTCGGGCGCCCGGGTTTCCAGCTCCCCCTCCCCGATTGCCGCCGCGGCCGCCTGCAGTCGGCGCAACGGCCGGGTCACGAAGCGAGCGAGGCCGACTCCGACGACGGTGGCGCCCGCGAGGACGATGACCCCGATCAGGGCGAGGATGAGCCAATAGCGCAGGATGCGGGCGTCGACAGCCGAGAACGGATAGGTGATCCGCACCGCCCCATGCACCTTGCCGCCCGAGGCGATCGGCACGGCGACGTAGAGCAGGCGCTGCTGCAGCGTCTTCGACGTGCGAACGCCACGCGGATACCTCCCGGCGAGCGCCGCCGCGATCTCGATCCGCGAGGCGAAGCTCTCCGTCCCGCGGACGCGCGCGCTCGTGTCGATCAACGCGAAGCCGCGCCGATCGACGATCACGACCCGCGCGCCGGTCCGCGCGGCGTAGTCGGCGGCCACGGAGGCGAGCGCGTCGAGCTGCCTTCGGGTCGGTGCCTGGACGGCGTCCTCCGCGTCGGCCGCGAGGACCATCGCGTCGTGAGAGACCTTGGCTGTCAGGTCGCTGCGCTCGGTGCGCTGGTTCTGGATCCCGAGGGGGAGCTCGAGGCTCAGCAGGACGAACAGCGTCAGCCCGAGGTAGCCGAGAAGTAGCCGCCGCGTCACGGCATGCGGAGGCGGAAGCCGACGCCGCGCACCGTCTCGATCCACCCCGGGTCGCCGAGCTTCCGCCGCAGCGCGGCGACATGGACGTCGATCGTCTTCGAGGACCCGTACCAGCTCGTGTCCCAGACCTCGGCGAGCAAGCGGCGCCGGGTCAGGGCGGCACCGGGATCACGTGCGAGCGCAGCGAGCAGGTCGAACTCCTTCGGCGTCAGCTCGAGCTCGCTGCCGGCGAGGGTCGCGCGGCGGGTGCGCTCATCGACGTCGAGCTCGCCGACCCGCATCGGGCCTCCGGCGTTGTCGAGGCTCGCGGTTCTGCGCATGACGGCGCGGATCCGGGCGATCAGCTCCCGCAGCCCGTACGGCTTGACGACATAGTCGTCGGCGCCGAGCTCGAGCCCGACCACCCGGTCGGCCTCCTCCCCGCGCGCAGTCAGAACGATGATCGGGACGCGCGAGCGCTCGCGAAGGCGCCGGCAGACGTCGAGGCCGTCGAGATCGGGCAGCCGCAGGTCGAGCAGGACGAGGTCCGCCGACGAGGCCTCCAGGGCGCCCTCGCCCGTCGCGACGCGCGAGACGTCGTAGCCCTCCCGCCTCAGCCCGACGACGAGCGGGTCGGCGATGGCGTCCTCGTCCTCGACGACAAGGATGTGCATACCTCGAGTGTCGTGCCGCGCTGCCGGTACGGCATCGGCACTTAGCCGAATCTTTGCTGCCTCTTGTCCGAAGGATGGAGAGCGCCTCTCCCGCCCTTCGATCGTCGCCGCCTAGCGTCGGAGACATGCACAAGGCCCATCTAGCGCTCCTCGCACTCCTGTTCGCCGGCGTGGCCGTCCTCGGCGCAGTCGCCGTGACCCGGACGACGGGTCTCGGCCACGCCGCACGCCGGGGAAACGACGTGGCCGTCGCGGCCAGGACGAAACAGCTGAGCGCCTTCGCCGGAAAGCTGCGGCGGGAGCTCAGGGCGAAGCCACCTGCACTTCCGGCCGTGCCGAAGCAGCCTCGGCCAGCGTCCCCCCAGTTCACGGCTCCCCGCGTCGTCTATCACCAGCCTCCTCCGGTGGTCGTCACCGTCCACCATCGGCACGGCGACGACGGCTCGCGCGAAGCGGATGGAGGTGGAGATGACTAGCCACCAGGGTCGCCTGTACGCGCTTGCGCTCTCGCTCGTCGCGTTCTTCCTCGCATGGGCGGTCATCGCCGCGCACCCGTGGGCGGCTGCGACCCCGGACCCTCGCCTGCGCGCGCTCGCGCTCCGCGAGGCGCAACTGCGACACGAAGCGCACACCGTGCAGAAGATCGTCGCCGCACGCTGGTCGAGGTATCGGGTGGAGTTGAAATCCCGCCGAGCGGAGATCGCCCGAGTCAACCGGGCAACGGCAGCCGCCGCACAGGCGATCGCCACGCCGGCTGTGCGCGTCGTCAACCTGCCCGCTCACGTGATCACGAGGACGTCGTGAAGACCGACCCCACCTTCTGGCTGCTCGCGCGCGCGAGCGGACTGACGGCCTACGTCCTCCTGACGGGGTCCGTGCTCGCGGGCCTCGTGCTCAAGTCGCGACCGTTCGGACGGGCCCTCAAACCTGCAGCCACGACAGACGTGCACCGCTTCCTCGCCCTGCTCGGGCTAGGGATGCTCGGACTCCACGCCGGCACGCTGCTCCTCGACCACACGCTTCGGATGCCGCTCGCCGGCCTGTTCGTTCCGGGCGCGTCGCCGTACCGCACCGCGGCCGTGGCCACCGGCGTCGTCGCCGCGGAGCTCATGCTGCTGATCTACCTCTCCTTCTTCCTGCGCCGCAGGATCGGGGCACGGAACTGGCGCCGGCTCCACTGGGCCACGTACCTCGTCTTCCTCCTGGCCACCGTCCACGGCTTCGCCTCGGGCACCGATTCGGGGCAACCGTGGGCGCACGACCTCTATCTCGGCGCGGTCGGCGCCGTCGCCTTCGCAACGGCCTGGCGGACCCTCGACCGCCCCGCCCGTCCCGCACTCGAAAGGAGCACGTGATGTACCGGATCTCGATCGACCGCTCGCTCTGCAACGGCTATGGCGTCTGCGAGGCCCTCGCCCACGACGTCTTCGAGCTCGGCGACGACGGCCTCGCAGTTCTCCGCACCGGAGTCAGCGAAGACGACGCCGTACGGGAGGCGTGCGACTCCTGCCCGATGGGCGCGATCTCGATCGCCAGAGTCGAGGCGGCGTGAAGAGGAGGCTTTTCGTCACGCTCGTCGTCGTAGCTGCCGCGGCTGCCGCGATCCTTGCCAACATCGTGCTGCTGGGCCGGACCGCCGCGAGCAACAACCCTGTCGGTCGCCTCAGCCCACGCGCACATCTCCCGGCCGCTCCGCACTGGACGGTCCGTCCCACGACCGGTCATCCGCGCGACGAGGGTGCCGACGACTGAGGTGCAGTGCCGACAGCCGCCGCAGTTCCTCGTAACGGTCCTGCAGGCCGCCGCAGACGGTCTCGCACAGCGCATACACGGTCGCGTCGGCGATGCGGTAGTAGGAGAGGTTGCCCTGCCTGCGGCGGGCCACGATTCCCGCGTGCTGGAGCAGCTTGAGATGTTTCGACACGTTCTGTGACGTCGTGCCGACGAGCGCGGTGAGCTCGAGCACCGTCGCCTCTCCTTCGCGCAAGCGATCGAGCAACTTGACCCGAGTCGGCTCGGCGAGCGCGCGGAAGCGGCCGGCGATCAACTCGACCAATTCGTCGGGGAGCGGGTGCGCCACCTGGGCGCGCCCGCTCCCTTCGTTCAGGCCCGGTGCAGCGACGTTGCTCACGCCGCCGTCGGACCCGCGCGGTGGCCGAAGGAGACGGCGCGTGTGAGCGGGTTGCCGAAGAGGCCGTAGCCTGCGAGCAGGATGAGCAGCGCACCCGGCAGGACGAAGAACCAGGTGAAGAGCCGGAAGTCGGGCAGGCTGTTCACCTGCCTGTAGTTCGAGACGTTCGCCTGCATCGTCCGTACGAGCGGCTTGTAGTGCGATAGCCCGGCGGGCACGCGCGAGAAGATGCCGACGTTCTGCTGCATCGTCCCGAGCAGTCCGCCGAAGTCGCGTTGCATCGCCGGCAGGTTCTGCAGCATCGCCGCCATCGACGGCAGCTGCGTCGCCATCATCGTCTGCACCTGGGCGGGCGTCATGTGCAGCGCCTGCGCAAGCAGCGGCACGAGCTTGGCCGCATCGGTCTGCATCCCGCCGAAGCCCTTCAGGTAACCCTGGAACCTCGCCAGGTTCTGCGCGGACATCAGCGGCGTCACGCTGCCGAGCGGCACGAAGACCTGGTCGTAGTAGTTCCCAGTGATCTTGACCTGGTCGGGCTGCATGATCGGCTGAAACCCGTTCAGCATCCGTTGCCCGGCCGCGGACTTCCCGGGCAGACCGAGCGCGAACGGGGCGATCACGAGAGCCAGGCCGACCACCAGCACGCACCACAGCACCTTGCGATTCATCGGTGACCTCCTTGACTGCTCCGAAGCCTCGTCCGGCGGGCGCGCTCCAGCATCCGCACCCGCGCTGATCGGGCTGCGGACAACTACTCGGTTGCGTAGTTGCCCGCACGGAGATGCGCGCCGTCCCTGATGACCCGCACTTCGAGCGGAGAGAAGCTTCGGTCAGATCCAGATGGCCCTGACCGCGACAGCCCGCTCGATCCCCGGAACGCTTCGCCAGGAGGTCGCGATCGGCGGTCGGCATCGGTTGATCACCGACCAGCCGGAGGAGCTCGGCGGCGAGGGCGGTGGCCCGTCGCCGCACGAGCTCCTTCCGGCTGCGCTCGCGGCATGCGTCACGGTGACACTCGTGCAGTACGGCCGTACGAAGGGTTGGGACCTCGGCGTGGTGACGGTCGACGTCGAGTACGACAAGGGCTCGACCCCGCGTCGGGTCGAGACTGTGATCCGGCTCGACGGCGAGCTCACCGAGACGCAGCTCGAGCGGCTGGAGAAGGTTGCGCGGGCCTGTCCGCTGCGCCGATCGCTCGAGGCCGGCTTCGAGTTCGCCGACCGGGTCCAGGCCTCGGTCAAAGGAGGAGTCTCGTGAGCAGGAAGCAGATTGTGATCCTGGGCGGAGGCACTGGCGGCACGATGACCGCGAACCGCCTCCGCCGCCGGTTCGGCCCGGACGAGGCGGAGATCCATGTCGTCGACCGCGACGATCGTCACGTCTACCAGCCCGGCCTTCTCTTCGTCCCGTTCGGGCTCACGTCGCTCGACGAGATCGTGCGGCCGCGCCGCCGACAACTGCATGACGGGGTCATCTTTCACGAGGCGGAGGTCGCGTGGGTCGAGCTCGACCGCGAGGAGGTCGTGCTCCTCGACGGTGACGTGATCCCCTACGACGTGCTCGTCGTCGCGTCCGGCGTGCGCCTGCAGCCGGAGGAGACCGAGGGCCTGGATGGGCCGGGCTGGAACGACCGCGTCTTCACCTTCTACACGCCCGAGGGGGCCGATGCGCTCCGCGGTGCGCTCGAGCGCTTCGACGGCGGCCGGCTCGTCGTCAATCTCGTCGACATGCCGATCAAGTGCCCGGTCGCGCCGCTCGAGTTCGTCTTCCTCGCGGACTGGACCCTGCGCGAGCGAGGTATCCGTGCGCGCACGGAGCTCGTCTACGCGACGCCGCTCGACGGCGCTTTCACGAAGCCGGTCGCCTCGCAGCACCTCGCCGGCCTGCTCGCCGAGAAGGAGATCGAGCTGGTGACCGAGTTCAACGCGGGTGAGGTCGACGGCGTCGGCGGGAAGCTCGGCTCCTACGACGGCCGCGAGCTCGACTTCGACCTGCTCGTCACCGTCCCGCTGCACGGCGGATCCGCCTATCTCGAGCGCACGCCGGGGATGGCCGACTCGCTCGGCTTCGTCCCCACCGACAAGAAGACGCTGCAGACGACCGTCAAGTCGAACGTCTTCGCGCTCGGCGATGCGACCGACCTGCCGACGTCGAAGGCCGGCTCGGTCACGCACTTCGAGGCCGAGATCCTGAGTGAGAACATCGGCCGGTACTTCGCCGGCCGGGAGCTCGAGCGCGGCTTCGACGGGCACGCGAATTGCTTCATCGAGACCGGCTTCCACAAGGCGCTGCTGATCGATTTCAACTACGAGACCGAGCCGCTTCCGGGCCATTTCCCGAGCGCCTTCGGGCTGCCGCTCCTACGCGAGTCGCGCCTCAACCACCTCGGCAAGCTCGCGTTCCAGTGGGTCTACTGGCACGCGCTGCTGCCCGGCCGCGAGCTCCCCGGCATCGGCCCCGCGATGCCGGCCCGCGGCAAGAAGACCCTCCCCGTTCCCTCCTGAGAAAGGAGCACAAGATGACCACAACCCTGAGCACCGACACCGTGGACGTCGACGGCGAAGGGTTCCTCACGAACCCCGAACAGTGGAACGAGCAGATCGCCGAGACGATCGCCGCCGAGAACGGGATCGCGGAGCTGACCGACCGCCACTGGCTCGTCGTCCGCTTCATGCGCGAGCGCTTCCTGGGAACCGGCACCGCACCGTCGATCCGTTCGCTGGGCAAGGAGTCCGGCGTTCCGATCAAGGAGCTCTACCAGCTCTTCCCCGAAGGGCCCGCCAAGCTCGCCGCCAAGATCGGCGGCATCCCCAAGCCCAAGGGCTGCATCTAGGAGGATCGACGATGACCGAGCTGATCGAACAACCATCAATGCTCAGCGACGAGCGCGAGACGATCGAGAAGGTCGCGATCGTCGTCTCCAAGGGCTCGCTCGAAGGCATCTACCCCGCGCTGATCATGGCCAACGGCGCCCGCATGGAGGGCATCGAAGCCGACCTCTTCTTCACCTTCTTCGGCCTCGACGCGATCCGCAAGGACCGTTACGAGAAGATCAAGGTCGCCACCGTCGGCAACCCCGGCATGCACATGGCGACCTGGCTCGGCGCCGTCCCGGGCTTCTCGGCGCTCGCCACCTGGATGATGAAGCGGCAGATGGAGAAGATCGACATCCCGCCGATCCCCGAATTCATCGAGCTCGTCCACGACTCCGGCGTCCACCTCTACGCCTGCAAGGCCACGGTGGACATGTTCGGGCTGACGATGAACGCCTTCGTCCCCCAGGTCGAGGACATCATCAGCGTCGGCGAGTTCTACGAAAAGGCAGCCGGCGGCCAGATCATCTTCACGTGAGGGCGTTTTTGGCTTAGATAGGCAAGCCGGGCCCGTAGCTCAGCTGGTTAGAGCAGCGGACTCATAATCCGTTGGTCCCTGGTTCGAATCCAGGCGGGCCCATGCGAAAGGCCCTCGTAACCGGGGCCTTTCGTGCGTCGGTGATCACTGCGCGGCCCAATTGGAGCAACGAATGGAGCAAACTCCTCGGCCAGTGTCCGGGGACTGCCCCTGATGGGTGGCCACCCGCTGATCCGTCAAAACCGAACTGGCTCGACACGGCTTCGATCCCGGAGGATCTGCCCGAGGTTTCGGGCCTGGTCCTGCAGGATCCACTGAGGGTGTGCAGGTTCGACCGGCGCGTCGGGTAACGATTCCCGCAGAATGGCCGCCACGATGAGGGTGTTCCAGCACGAGACGCGTCTGCGCACCGCCGGCGGCCTCACCGTCAACGACATCACGGAGGACGTGCAGAACGCCGTCCGGGACAGCGGCGTCGTCGACGGGATCGCCTGCATCTACTCGCCGCACACGACGTGCTGTGTGCGCGTGAACGAGATGGAGACGGGGTTCCTCGAGGATTTCTGCGACCTGCTCCGCCGGCTCGTGCCAAGCGAGAGCTACTACGCGCACGACGACTGGGACCGCCGCACCGAGAACATCTGTCCCGAGGACATGGATCAGGGCAACGGCCACTCCCACTGCATGGCGATGCTGCTCGGCACCGCCGGCGAGTCGGTCCCCGTGCGCGACGGCGAGCTTCAGCTCGGGACGTGGCAGCGCGTGCTCTTCATCGAGCTCGACCGCGAGCGCGACCGGCGCTGGCTCGTCCAGGTCGTCGGCTCTTAGCTTCCCAGTCCTGCTGCGTCGATCCGGCTCGCGGCGATCTGGGCGACGTTCGTGACGGCGTTCGGGTCGATCGCGCCCTGCGAGTCCACGAAGAGGAACTCCGTCAAATGGCCGCTGGAGAGGACGACGAACCCCGCGCTGAGCGAAGAGCTCTGGACCACGGTCCCCTCTGCCCCGTCCCCGAGGCGGTTCAGGTCGAGTGCGCTCGCGCCGGGCGCCGCCAGCGCGGCCGCGTTCCTGAAGTCGGCGAAAAAACTCGCCTCGTTCGCAGACGGATACCACTCGATCTCCTGGTCGAGGAGGTCGAACGGCCCAGCCGGGACAATCAAGACGCTGTAGTCCGAGACGGCGGCCGGATCGGCGACGTACTTCTTGTAGGCGGTCGCCTTGCCGACGAGATCGGAGGCCCTGAGCCCGAGCTGCCTCAAATCCGGTCCGCCGGGCGGCGGGCCCGCCTTCTGCTTCGGCAGCCTCACGGGCTTCGCGTGCAGCCGGCCTCTGAGTGCGAGGCGGAGCCGAGCGTCGAGCTTCTGCGCGAGCTTCGGGGCGAGGGCCTGAGCGGTCGCGGCATCGCCGGCAGTGACGATGACGTCGAGGACGTAGCGGCCGTCGGCCACCTGCTCGTCGAGCCCCGAGACGGGCGCGATGTTCGACGCGCTGTAGCTCGTGAGCTGGGCGAAGTGCCTCGCTCCGACGGCGGGGAGCTCGACCGGAACGCTAGTGACCGCGAAGCCCGGCTGGTTCAGCGTGGCGAACCTGGAGTCCTGCTTCTGCCAGAAGGCGAGGCCCCGCCTGGCGTCGGCGGCCGTTTTATACCGCTCGACGCCGGTGTGCACGTCTGTGATGCCCGGCCGGCCGGTGAACGCATTCCCGTACTCCAGGACGTAGCCGTTGAGACGGCCGAGCTTCTCGAGCTTCGCCTTCGTCGTGTTGGCCGCGTGCAACGCGGCCTCGGCGTTCGAGACAGGCCCGGAGGCACGCGCGAGCGAGAGTCCGTCAACAGAGGCGCCGAGCGCCGACTTCGGCAGCGGCACGAGCGCGAGCTGCACGCGATGTGCGCTGCCAGCGGGCGCGGCAGGCACGAGCGCCGCCGCCAGCATCACCACCGCTAAGACGTGTCTGTGCAGCTCTTCCCCAGGTAGCCGGTGATCTTGGTCGGGCTCCACCTGACGAACTCGACCGGCTTCCTCTTGGCGGAGTCGTTGCGGATTGCGAACAGCGCCCGCACGGGCTTGCCGGCCGTCAGCCTGATCCGGAACCGGACGAGCACGCGCTTGGAGGTCGCGCAACGAGCGTCGATCTGGCCGAAGCGGTCCGGCGTGGCCGTCGCATAGAGCGGGATCCGGGCCGGATCGAGCGCGACCTCACGCGACGAGGAACGACACAGCGACTTGTCGACGCTGAGGCTGTTCTTCGCAGCCTCGAACCGCACCTGCGCCACCACCGCATGCAGGCCGCCGATCAGCTGGGTCTTGTGCACCGTGTCCAGCCACAGTTGCGCCGGTCTCGGATAACCCTGCTCCGGCGGCAGGGTGACGCTCGTGTTGACGTCGACGTAGTGCTCCGGCCGGACGCGGCACGAATACGTCCGGTCGAGGACGGAGGCCGGGGTCGCGGACGCGGCGAACGCACTCGCCGTCACGACTAGGGCGAAGCCGATGGCCGCACCGATTCGAAGCATCTGTCCTAGTGACCGTTGGTGGAGAAGTGCATGTAGTCCTTCGTCGAGCCGAACCAGGAGCCTCCCCAGCCCCAGCCGATCGACGCGAAGGCGCTACGCACTGCCGGCGTGACCATTCCGGGCCGGTGATGAGACCGCTTCATGTACGAGATCGCTGTCTTGTCGCGCGTCATCCCACACCCCACGTACGGGTTCTCGCGGGGATCCAGGTCGACTGCCTCACCGAAGGCGTGCATCGACCAATGGTGCGTCCTGCCGCCGCTGCACGGCGACGCGGCAGCGTTGCGGCACTCGAACGACGCGGTGACGTCGCCGCTCTGGTCCGGATGTGGGCCGTAGGTCGACGCGAAGGCGCCGTCCCGGATCGGGAATCGCAGGCGGTAGAGCTTTGCGAAGACGTCGGCGAGCGGGTGCGCGACGCTCATGTTCACGACGATCTGCCCGAGATGCGCCCCGTGGTCGAACCCGTAGTAGCGATACGTGAGGACGCGCAGCTCGGACATCCAGACCGGGCAGCCCCGGTGCCACTCGCCGGCCGCACGGATCTCGCGCGACTGGGTATGCGTGAGGCGTGCGACGCCGGCCTGGAGTGACGCATGGCGGGTCGCCGCGTGACTCGTTCCCGCGGTGACCGCGAGAACGGCGCTGAGAGCGAGGATGGCGATGCCTTTCATCTACAGGCCATGGTGCCAGCGATCGTCGCGGGTCGCCTTCGGCCGTCCTCCGAGCGAGGGGGCCGCCGCCGCAGCGGCGGCCCTCTCGCTCCCCCTCGGAGGCTAGAACCCGCCGCTGCCGTTCGGCGTCCCGAGGCCCGTCGGGCCGTCGTAGCCGGGCTCGGCGGTGCAGAGGTAGCCGCACACCGAGCTCGGCGTGAAGTTCGACCCCTGCGTGACGTCGAAGAGACTGGACTGATGGCTGTACGGATACGAGCCGTACACGACCGACTTCGCGTTCCCGGCCAGCGCATATACGGAGGCGATGACCGGCGTGGCGATGCTCGTCCCGGCGACAACGCCCCAGCCGCCCACCTCGGGCGAGGAGTCGTAGATCGCGACGTTGTCCGCGACCGCGGAGACGTCGGCGTCCGTCCGATTGGCGCAGCCGGCGTCGTGCTGCCATGCAGGCTTCGGCTCCCACGTCGAGCAGCCGCTGCCGGTGCCCTGCGCCTCGTTCGGGAGAACACCGGGGAAGGCGCTACCCCAGACGGACTCGCTCCAGCCGCGCGCCGTGGTCGGGTCCTGGACCAGCTCCGTCCCGCCGACCGCGGTCACGTACGGAGAGGTTCCGGGCCAGGCCGTCCCGTAGTCGAAGTCGCCCGTGCCCGCGGTGATCGCGACGCCGGGATGGTCGTAGTAGTGGTCGAAGAAGGTCGAGTCGGGCTCCGGTCCGGCCGACCCGTAACTGTTCGACACCTCGGTCGCGCCGAGATTGACAGCGGTGTCGACGGACGCGCCGAGATCGCTGTGCTGGACCGGGTTCGACGTGGCGATCGCCTCGTCTGCCGAGTTCGCCTCGACGAGCAGGATGTGGCAGTTCGGGCAGATCGCCGACACCATCTCGGTGTCGAGCGCGATCTCCGGCTCCCAATCCGGGTTGGCGAGCGGCGGATAGCTCCCCTGCTCGCCGTCCTGGTTCACCTTCCTGAAGCAGCCGTTCGCCGTCGTGCACGGCGGGATGCCGTAGTACGCGCGGTACGTGTTCAGGTCCGACTCGATGGTCGGGTCGTCGTACGCGTCGACGAGCGCGACAGTCTGGCCCTTGCCGTTGGTCACGGCTGCCGAGGCGAGCTTGTAGGCCGCCCTCAGGTCGGCGGGACCGAGCCCGCTGTGTGCCGCGGTGGCATTCGGGACGATCGGGATGTCGACGCGGAGCGAGGACTGACACCGGATCGGGCCGGTCGTACAGAACGGCCGCAGCGTGGCTACCGTCGCCGCCCCGGAACGTGGGACGGCGACGGCGCCGAGCACTGCAACGCCGGCGAGGCTGGCAATCAGCAGGACGCGCCTCATGACGAACACGCTCCCAGCAGCTCGTCGTCCGTCGGCCCACCCGAGTCGGCAGGCTCGAGCGGACCCTGGTTCACGCCCTCGCGGACGTACGTCGCCGCGGAGGGACGCAACAGCGTCGAGCCGGCGGCCAGCCCCGGGAAGTCCGCGAGCGGCGCGTCGACCTCGACGGTGCCGTTCGGGCCTTGCACGAGCGTGCCGGTGTCGACGTGCTCCTGCAGGTACTTCGTCTCGAGCGAGGCGTGGACGAGCTCACCGTCGTACGCGTTCACGATCCCGCCGGGCTCGACGGCGAGCTGGGTGAAGTACTGGTTCCCACCGAACGTGAAGACCAGCTGGTAGTCGTTCTCCCCGCCGCCGGTCGGGATCGCGGTCGACAGGTTGTTCACGGTGATGATCGTCCGGAGCGTCTGGCCGTCGGGCGAGAGAGCCACCCGGCCGCTGAGGATGTCGAGCTGCGGCAGTGAGCCCATGGGCGCACCGGCGCCGAAGGTGTAGTTGTCGTCTCCCGCGGCGTCGGTGAAGAGGCTGCCGCACGTCGTCGACGGGCTCGTGACGATCGGAGCCGGGGCCGTGGTGCGCGCCGGCGTGAGGCGGCCGGTGAGGTCTTGCATGATCTGCGAGATCTCGGGCGTCCCCCAGCCGGTCGTGTTGTCGTACCCCGGCTTCGCGGGATACGGCTGGTTGTCGCCGACCGTGACGTCGTAGAAGTCGCGGCCGCCGGACGACTGCGCGAGCTTGTAGATCTTGTAGTTCGCGAAGCCGAGGCCCTTGCCCGCGGCCGCGGCCTGGATGCGTGTCCACACACCCAGCCAGAGCGGCGAGGAGAGGCTCGTGCCTGCGCCCTGCGAATCGGCGCCGTTGTCGCTGTTGATCAAGAGGCCGTTGCCGGTCGCGACGTCTCCCGAGATCGTGGCGACGTCGGGCGTCGAGCGGCACAGAGGCCCGGAGATGGTCGGATTGCCGCTCGCATCGAAGGTGCAGTTCGTCGAGGCGACGCCCCGCTGGTAGCTGCCGGCGGGCTCGCTCGTCGAGTTACCGCCGCCCGTGAATTCCCAGGCGGTCTCTGCGAGCCGATGCTCCGGCGTGTTGCCGTCACCGGTCAGATCGGTGCCGCCGACCGCGACCGCCCAGGGGCTCACCGAGGGCCACTCGAGCCCCGGGTACGCCTGCGTCGCGACGCCGTTCGTCGAGCCGAGCACCGGCACGCCGATGATCGAGCACGAGGAGCCCGTGTCCCCGGTCGAGGAGAAGAGCGTGCGTCCCTCGACGACCGCCTGCTCGAGGATCTTGTCCCCAGGCACCTCCATGCCGTCGGTGAGGATCGCGTTCGCGTTGCCGACGTTCTCGCACTCGCCGAACGAGGCGCTGCCTTGCAGCGGCCCCTTCCTGTCGTTCACCCAGCCGGTGAACGCCGCGAGCGCCTCGGTGTCGTCGTTGTGGCGCGCGAAGTAGAGCGTCTCGGACGTGACGTTCGGCGCCATGCCGGTCGAAGACTGGGTGTCGAGCTCCCACTCCCCCGTCGCTCCGTCACCGCTCGTGTCGGGCGTCGACGTGTCGCCGTACTTCTTGACCGAGATCGGCACGCCCGGCAGGCCCCACTCGGCTTCGAAGGAACGCAGGTCCGGAACGACCGGGTCCGTGACGCCCCAGCCGAAGATGGCCATCGACTGGCCGTTGCCCTGGTTGGTGGACGGCGCGTCGTAGATCGACCAGAGATCCTTGATGCTGAGGAGGCCTGTCTTCGGGACGCTCCCGCTCGTCGGAACCGCCGAGGTCGTCGTGGCGCCGGTCGTCTGCACGCGCGGGGTGTGAAGCCGGTTGAAGTTGTTCAGTCCGAGGACGTCGGAGATCGCGAGCGATGCGGGCACCGTCGGCGCCGCCGTGTTCGCGTAGAAGCTCCGCCCGGCCGCCGTGTACGTGGTGAGCGGCGTGCCGAACGCGGCCTCGACCTGCGCGGCACTGCCGCTGGCGAGCAAGTAGTCGGTCGCTCCGTCGACAGGAGTCGCCGTCAGACCGGCTCCCTGCAGCCAGGACTCGGCCGCCTGCAGGTTCGCCGCCGGCACGCCGAATTCCGAGTTGAAGGTGTCGGGATCGAGGTAGTTGCCGTAGTTCGGGCTCGACGGGTCGTAGAGCTGCTTGACGTACGAATCCTCCGCAGCCTGGTTCGGGTTCGACAGGAAGACGCCGACCGTCACCGTCTGCGACGCGGGCACCGACCCGGTCAGCGTCGCGAGGCCGAGGTTGTGGACGACGTCGTTCGAGAGCGTGGTCGTTGCTCCGAGTCCCGCTTGCGCGGGCCCGCCTGCGCCGAAAAGCGCCGCGCAGCCGACTGCCGCGAGCGCGAGGAGCGCTCGGCGTGGGCGTAGGCCCCGATGGCCTGCTGGCATCGGTTTCTCCTCCGAGGAGTGGATGACTGGACAATGCAGCGCCTGTTTTTTCCACCCCTTTGCAGTTTTCTAAACTTTTCTTTCCGATTGACTATTCAGTCAATATTTCGCACAGAATTGACTGACCGTTCAATCGGCGCTGGCTTCTTCCAGCGCGTGAGTCGAGCCAAGCGTTGACACTACGAGAGCGCCAGTCCAGACTCCCTGGCCGCGACAAAGAACAACAGAGAGAGGGGAGTTACTCATGCGGCGTTCGGTGATTCTGGTGGCTGCGCTCATTGCGGCGGCCACGGTGTCGGCTGGGTTTGCCACTTCGGCCGGCGCGTATGGCGGTGGGGCGAGCCACGACACATGGCAGGTCGGGGTCTCGTTCAACTGCGACAACCCAACGATCTGCGGAGCTCAAGGAGGCACGGGTGGTTTCTGGGGCTGGGTCGAGTTCGACCGATGGTCGGACGGCTCGATCACCGGCGACCTCCACGGAGCCGATTGCGGCCACACGGTCGGCGGAGGTGGCGCCGGCGGTGGGCGCGTCGACGTGGACATCAGCGCAGCCCACATCGACCCGAACACGGGTGACTTCGTCATCGACTCGGCCAGTGACCCGAGTTTCCTCGGCGACTCGGGAATCCCGTCGTCGGCGGGCCATTACATGGCGCACCCGGCACCGGGCATCACCCAGATGATCAACGTCTCCTACCGAGCGGCCAGGTAGCGCTCGATCCTTCGGCCGTCCTCCCTCGGCCGCCGTGCCAGGGAGGACGGCTTCGGGACGGCCGTGTCGACCACGGCCGCGTTGCGGGTCAGCTTGGCCTTGCGGACGAGGCGGCCCGCAGCCTCGAGCGCGCGCTCGGCCGGACGTGTCTCGTCGAGGAGCACCGCTCCGACCGAGCTCGTGATCGTGCGCGGCCGCCCGTCGATCGCGAACGGCCTGGTCGCCACCAGCAACCGAAGGCGCTCGGCGAAGTCCGCGAGCTCCGCGCCCTCGACCTGCGGTGCGAGCACGACGAACTCCTCGCCGCCCCAGCGAAAGACGACGTCGCTGGCGCGGAGCTCACTCCGGAGCCGCTCGTAGAGATCCACGAGCAGCGCGTCACCGGCTGCATAGCCGTACGTGTCGTTGACCGTCTTGAAACGGTCGAGGTCGAGGAAGCAGAGCGCGGCCGGGCGTGCGCCGCGTCGGATCCGGGCCTGCTCGGCCGCGAGGGCCTCGGCGAGCGCGTGGCGATTCGGTGCTTTCGTCAGCGCGTCGACTCGAGCGCGTGTGCGCTCCTTCGCCAGGGTGTCCTCCAACCCGCGCCGCGAGAGGTTTCCCACCGCGATCGCGAGCAGCAGGCCTGCCGCAAACGCCAGCGCAAGCCCCGGTGCCGTCTCGTCGATGTAGAGGAAGGCGACGAGCAGCGGCGCCGGCAGAGCCCAGAGCAGGAAGCTCGTCCGCCATGAAGCCCTGCGACCGTTCGTCGCGAATCCGGCCAGGAGCCCGAACGCGGTGCCGGTCACCGCCCCCGAGACGCCGTGGTGTGCGAATTGCTCCCACACCAGGCCGACCGCGAATCCTTGCAGCGCTCCCACGCCGGCGCCGGTCGATGCGCCGGCGCAGACTCCGACGAGCGGCCCGCCTACGAGTGCCGCGGCGACGACGAACGGGCCGGCCAGCGAAACGCTCGTGCGTCGAGCGACGACCACCCGCACGCGACTCGCAAGCGCAGCGAGCGCGACGAGGACGACGGCGGCAGGTATGCCGGTGTCGAGGTGCACGGCCGCGGACATGCCGACCAATCCATCGCCGAGCCCCGCGTTCCTGTCACCCGACTGGGGGAATTCAGCTGCCGAGCAGGAAGCGCGCGACCGCCCGGCGGCCGGCGTTGCTGACGGCGCGGCCCTGCACCGAGTGGCCGGCCCCCCGGACGAGGACCAGCTTCCCGTGCGTCGTCAGCGAGAGCTCCTGGCGAGCCCACGCGAGCGGCGTCGACAGGTCGTCCGTGCCGTTCACGAGCAGCGTCGGCACGCGCAACCTGCCGTGCGGCAGCGGCGTCGGCGTCGTCGGCGCCCACGGCAGGCACTGCCGGACGAACCCGTTGCCGGAAGCCGTCCGAGCATCGAACGGATAGAGCTTCGTGGCCGGGATGCGCGCTACCGCTGCTCGGAGCTTCGCCTTGCGACCGGCGAGCGGTACAGCGGAGGTACCCCACGGATAGCGCCAATCGGCGCACAGAGCGCTCGCGTGCAATCCCTGGTCGAGCGCGGCCGCCGGCGTGTCGCGCTGATAGCGGGACGCAGCGGCGAGGAACGCGTTCAGCCGTTTCCTGTTGCCCCGACGTGCGGCGTGCAGCGCTGCCGGCACATTCCAGAACTTGCGATACGTGGGGTCGGCGATGCTGTCGAAGGTCAGCGCGTCGAACAACTGCGGCCCGAGTCGATCGCGGCGCACCACCGTTGCGAGGTCCGACACGCAGCGCGAGCCGCAGACAGAGCGGAGAACCCGCCGGACGGCTGCGAACTCCACGAGGCCGAGGTCGGTCTCCCCCACCTGCGGCACGACCGAGTCGAGCACGAGCTTAGAGACGTGTGAGGGATGAGCCAGCGCGTAGCGCTCGCCGACGTACGTCCCGTACGAGATCCCGTCGAGCGACCATTTGTCGACACCGAGCTCTTGCCGGAGGGCATCAATGTCGGCGACGACATCGTCGGTGCCGAAGAACTGCCGTCGCGCTCCCAGCTGCGTCGAGCAGGCACGGACGGCGGCCGCGCTCGGCGGAGTGAGGTCCGAGCTCCCCATCTCGTGCTGGAGCGCCGCGCAGTCGAGCGCGCCGGCGCCGGTCCCGCGCTGGTCTAAGACGACGATGCGGTACTTGCCCTGCTCGGCCGAGAGCGCAGGATCGAGGTAGCCGTCGAGGATCGGCAGCCCCGGCTGTCCCGGCCCGCCCGAGAGCACGAGCAGCACGCCGCGCGGCGCATGCACGTTGTCCCCCGCGCCCACTTGCAGATGCAGCGTCCCGCGCGAGGAGTCCGCACGATCGAGCGGGACGTCGAGCGTCGAGCACGTGAATCCGGTGACCCCGGGGCACGGATGCATGCCGTGCAACCCGGCGCGCCGAGCGGACGCAGAACCGGCGACCGCGAATGCGGCGACGACCAGCAACAGCACGAGCACGCGGACTCGCATTGCTGTTTCGGACGCTCGGACCTACGAACTGGTTAGCCGATCCTGCGGTGAGTGGCGGGCGCCGACCGATTCTGCAGCCGTCGATCTTGGAACAGCCGGCACCCGCGCGGCCAACGCTGTCAGGAGGGTGGGAGTCGAGCATCGGGTGATGCCACAGCGACGATGCGGACTAGTACCTAGGTGCGGTAGCGGACGGTGACGAGGCTTCCCTTCGAGCCGTCGTCGGTGAGCGTGACGGTTCCGCGAGCTCCGGCGTAGCGGCCGGTCCCGCCCTCGAGCGGATACACGGCCGTCTTGCTCCGGAGGTCGACCGCACCGACGAGCGTCAACGTCCCGGCCCGCAACGCGGCCGTCCAGTGGAAGAACACGTAGGGCCGGTGCAGGTTGACTCCGTACCCGTTGACGACACCCGCCGGGTGACCGGCCGGAGTCTTCAGCTGCTGCTGGGCGGCGTAGATGTCGTCCGGGCCGCCGTTGTCCTTCCGGCCGACGTCGGCGAACGCGTGCCAACTCTCTTTCGCCAGGTAGTGCTCGGTCGTCCACGTGTTCGGCGCGGCTGCCGATTGCGCCGCGTAGACGGCGACGACCACACCGATCGTGGCTGCGAGCAGAAGCGTCGTTTTCATTCGATCCTCCAGTTCCGGGGGCCGCGGCGACCGTAGAGCGCGACGGTCCGGCCGGTCATCAGGGGCATCCCTGAAGACGGCCGGGGTTCAGGGTCAGCCCTGACTGCGGAGAAAGGTGAGGACCGCCAGGACGCGCCGGTTGTGGTCGGCGTCCGGCGGCAGCGACAGCTTGGCGAGGATGTGACGGACGTGGGTCTCGACCGTCTTCTGGGTGAGCCAGAGACGTGCGGCGATAGCCCGGTCGCTGAGCCCCTCGGCGAGGAGCGCCAGCACCGTTCGCTCCCGGTCGCTGAGGTGCGCGAGACGGCTCTCGCTGGCCGGCCGGTGCAGCAGGAGGTCGACCAGCTCCGGGTCGACGACCGTCTCTCCACGGGCGACCCGCTCGATGGCCTCGAGCAGCGCGGTCAAGTCGGTGATCCGATCCTTGAGCAGATAGCCGCTCCGTGCGGGGCTTTCGCGCAGGAGCGTGAGCGCGTAGTCCGCGTCGACGTACTGGGAGAGAACGAGCAACGCCACGTCCGGCGAGCGCTCACGGATCGCCGAGGCGGCATCGAGCCCTTCGCTCGTGTGGGTCGGGGGCATCCTGATGTCGACGAGCGCGACCTGGGGCTCCTCGCGTTGGACGCAGTCGAGGAGCTCTTCGCCGTCGGCCGCGGTACCGACGACCTCGTGTCCGTGCGCCTGCAGCGCGTGCCGCAGGCCTTCGCGGACCACTGCAGAGTCGTCGGCGATCACGACTCGCACGGCACCTCGACCTGAAGCGTCGTGCCGGTGCCGGGCTCGCTCGCGATCGCAAACGTGCCGCCCGCGGCCGCGACGCGGTCGGCGAGCCCTTGCAGCCCTCCGCCCGCGCGCGCGACTGCTCCGCCGCGGCCGTCGTCCGTCACCTCGACTCGGAGCCTCCCGTTCTCTCGAGCGAACGAGACCACGGCCGTCTGCGCAGCTGCATGCTTCGCGACGTTCGCCAGTGCCTCGGCGACGACGAAGTAGAGCGCGGTTTCGATCGCGACCGGGTAACGCTCCTCGTCTCCCACGACCCGGACCGGAACGGGCGCGCGATCGCCCAGGCTCCGGACGGCCGGCACGAGCCCCTGCTCGCTGAGGATCGTCGGGTGGATACCGCGCGCAAGATCGCGGAGCTCACGCAGCGCCGTCTGCAGCTCGGCCTCCGCCTGCACGAGCAGCTCGTGGTCGCCGCTGCCGTCCCGGAGCAGCTGGAGCGCCAGACCGAGCGCGAGCAATCGCTGCTGGGCTCCGTCGTGGAGGTCGCGCTCGAGGCGCCGCCGCTCGGCGTCACCCGCCTCGACGATGCGCGAGCGCGAGGCGCGGAGCTCGGCGAGCTGGACGCGGAGCTCCGCCTGCAGGCGGGTGTTCTCGAGCGCGAGCCGTCCCGCCGAGCCCGCCGCCTCGAGCAGCGACCGCTGCCCCAGCAGGCGATCGTCGTGGATCAATGCGGCCAGAGGGTCCCCGGGCGGGCCGATCACCGTCAACGCGCGCCCGTCCCCGACCGCAGTCGTGCCGACGGGGTCTCCCGCCTCGTCGACGAATGCACGTTGATCCGGAAGCCAGAGGGCGAGCTCGAGCGTCGGATCGCCGAGCGTGTGAGCGAGCGCTCCTCGCACCTCGCCCGGACGTGCCCGCCCGAGCTCGACGACGAGGTCCCCGAGCGGACCACGCCGGCTTCGGATCGCAGCCAGCCCCGCGAAGATGGCGAGCGGCAGGATGAGCGCATTCGCGCGATCGATCCAGTCGAGCGCCGGCAGGGGGCCGGGCCATCCTCCAAGCCAGACGACGCGCTGCGCGATGAACTCTGCCGCGGCGAAGAAGACCGCGAGCCCGAGCGGCAGCAACGTCGCTCGTGCTCCGGGTGGAGCGGCACGCAATCGCCGCACGAGCAGCGCACAGAACCACACGCCGAGCGCGATGAAGGCGGCCCACGATGCCTGGCCGACCGGGAGATAGTCGAAGGTCGTTCCCGTGTACAGAAGCGACGAGACACGCGGTGCGCACGCCGCGCAGCCGCCGGGATGGAAGAACAACAGCGGCGCGCCCATCCACACGAGCCCGAAGGCGGCGGCGAGTCCGACGAGTGCACGCTCGCTGCGCGCGCGGATGCGTCCCGACGGATACGCGAGCACCATCCACCCGTACGCCGCCGGCGCCAGCCCGTGCGCGAGCATCCATACCGTCGTGGCCGTTCGCGAGACCGGCCAGTCCACCGACAGGTCGTCGAGGACCGAGAGGACGAGCCAGCCTGCGATCACGAGCCCCATCTGCTCGCGGCCCGGTTGTCGTGCAACCGCGACGGCGGCGGCGACTCCGGCAACCCCCGCCACCGCGTAGAACGCGAGCCCCGAGTCGGCGACGCCGAGCTGCAACTGACGGAACACGTCCAGCAGCCACAGAGCCAGCGTCGCCAGTGCGAGCACGGCCGCGACCGTGCGCACCCGGTGCGCGCTCAGGGCTGTCGAAGCGCGTCCCGCAGCCGGGCGGGCGTCAACTCGTGCTTCGGCAGAAATCTGCATCCTGGAGGCCATTCGAACGAATCTCCGAAGTCTGATCTGCTGCGACTCGAAGTCAAGACGACGCGTGGCCCGTCGCGCCCGACCGCGAGCTGGCGCGCCACGGTCAGGCCCGATCGATCCGGCAGGACGACGTCGAGCAGCACTGCGTCGGGACGCAGGCGCTTCGCCTCTCGAACCGCACCCTCGGCGTCGGCGGCCTCGCCGACCACCGCGAATCCCGCCTCCGCCAGCAGGCGCTTGGCCAGCCGCCGAAAGCTCGGATGGTCGTCGACGACGAGGACGCGCATCGCCGCGTGATCGTCGCACCGGAGCGGTCAGGGGCAGCCCTGAATCGCAGCGTGCTTCAGGGATCGCCCTGACGACCTTCCCACCCGCCGCGGTTAGCGTCGCCCGCCGACCCCCAACGGAGGTGAAGAGCAATGACCTGGGTTCAGATCCAGCACGCCGCCAACCACACCTGGGACGACCATCAGCGGGTCAGCGACCTGATCGGCGACGAGAAGCCCGACGGCCTGATCGTGCGTGCGGCCGGCGAGGTCGACGGCCGCTGGAAGGCCGTCAGCATCTGGGAGTCGCGGGAGGCTTTCGCCAAGTTTGCGGAGGAGCGGCTCCTGCCCGCAGTCAAGCTGGCGCTCGGCGACGAGTCGGCCGTGGGTGGTCCTCCGCCCGAGGAGTGGTTCGAGGCCAAGCACCTTCTCGGCCCCTGACCGCTCGGTGCAGCGGGAAGCCCCGGCCGACTGGCGGCCGGGGCTTCCCGCTGCATGTCCCGCTCGGGCTGGGCTACGGGTTCGGGACGCCGGGGAAGAGCGCATCCCCGATCGTCGGGATGAACTGCGGCGGCACCCGGATGTGCGTCGCCTGCTCGAAGTCGTACGCGTAGCCGATCAGCTTCGGCTCGGCCCACTGGCCGCCGATGAAGGTGATCCCGATCGGCAGTCCGTCGTCGTGGCCGGCCGGCACCGTGATGTCGGGGTACCCCGACACCGCCGCCGCTGACGACGAGCCCACGAAGAGCTCGAAGTGACCGTTCAGGTCACCCTCGTTCGGGTCGGCGTTGCTCGGCCAGGCGGGACCGTTCGTCAACGCGACGACCGCGTCGAGGTTGTTGGCGGCCATGACGTCGTTGACCGACGCCTGGACGGGCGGCGTCGTCTCGTCCCGGAGTTGGGCACATGCCGCGTCACGGCCGTTCGTCGCATCGGCTGCCTGGAAGATCACGTCGTTCCATGGGCCCTCGAGGTTCTGGTGAGCCTGGTCGAACGCGATCAGGTCGGCGAGCGTCTGCGGGTACGGCGCGCCCGTGACGGGATTCGTACCGTGGACGTAGGTCTGGAGGTACGTCGCGATGTCGGACTTGAACTCGCACAGGAGCGCGTCCGTCTCGTTCGCGGTGGCCGACAGGTCGATGTCGGTCGGATCGACCACGGTCGCGCCTTGCGCCTCGAGCGCCGCCTTCACGTTGGCGAGGATCGGATCCATCACGGACCCCACGAGCCCGTCGTCGAACGTGCCCGCGCGCCAGACGCCGATGCGAGCGCCCGCGAGCGCGTTGGGATCGAGGAACTGCGTGTAGTCGGTGAGGGCGTGGCCCGTCTGAGCGGCCGTCGCCGGATCGTTGGCGTCGACACCGGTCGCCGCGCCCAGCAGGACGGCGGCGTCGGTCACGTTGCGGGCGATCGGGCCGGCGCTGTCCTGGTTGGCGCTGATCGGGACGACGCCTGCACGGCTCCACAGCCCGAGAGTGGGCTTGATCCCGACGTCACCGTTGGCACCGGACGGGCAGACGACCGAGCCGTCCGTCTCCGTGCCGACGGCAGCGGCTGCTAGGTCGGCAGCGGCAGCGACGCCCGAGCCCGAGCTCGACCCGCACGGGTTGCGGTCGAGCACGAACGGCATGTTCGTCTGGCCCTCGATGCCGGTCCACCCACTCGACGACGGTGCCGACCGGAAGTTGGCCCACTCCGACAGGTTGGCCTTCGCGATGATGATCGCGCCGGCGGCCTTCAGCCGCTGCACGACGAAGGCGTCGCCGGGCATGCTGCCGGCGAGCGCCCAAGAGCCGGCCGTCGTCGGCATCCCGGAGGTGTCGATGTTGTCCTTGACGATGATCGGGATCCCGAGCAACGGGCGGCTGTCGCCACTGCGCCGGGCCGCGTCGGCAGCGCGCGCGTCGGCGAGCGCCGTCGGGCTCACCGTGATCACCGCATGCAGGATCGGGTTGAGCTGCCGGATCCTGCGGAGATAGAAGTTCGTCAACATCACCGCGTTGATCCGATGCGAGCTCATCAACGCCTCGAGTTGCGGAATCGTCGTCGAGTCGACGTTGATCCCAGCGACCTTGGTGTTGGTCGGGTTGGCTGCGAGACCGGCCGGTGCCGTGGCTCCGGCTGCCCCGAGCAAGAGGGCCAGAATGGCCGTGAACACGAGCGAACGCCGAATTCGGCTGCTCATTGGTTGACCTCCCCCAATTGAATGGGATCGCGGGACTGGGGGCCGACGATCCGGCGGGGATCCTATAAGCGCGTCACGTTTGCGCGCGGAAGGCGCGCCCGACCAACGGCCTTACGGATGGTTGTCGCGCGGGTCCCAGAGCGGGATCGGGGCGCTCGACTGGTACGCCATGCCGTGCGGGTAGCTGATCAGCTCGATGTCGGTTCCGAACGGATTCTCGAAGTAGTTGATCTGCTGGCCGGCGGCGGGACCGTCCGTCAGCGTCACGGGACCGAACAGCTTGGTCCCCGTCTCGGCCTGGAGGAAGTCGACACCCTTGTCGATGTGGCGTACGTAGAACGTCACGTGGTGGCCGCCCCAGTCGGAGTTCTTGCGGAACGTCTGATCCTGGTCGGGCGACGTGTACTGGAACAGCTCGACGCCGGGACCGTTGCCGCCGCGCAGCATGCGGATCTGCTGCACGACCGCGCGCGGGTCGACGTCGACGAGATCGGTCATGAACGTCCCGACCGGATCGCTGAAAGGCCCGAAGGTGAGCGGGTTGATGAAGCCGAGATTCTGCTCGAGCCAGGACGCAGCGACGTCGAGGTTCGAGACGGTGAGACCCACGTGGTCGATCCCGAGCAAACCGGGCACGTTGGTCACGACGGAGTCCATCCCGTTCAGCTTCGGCGACCAGAGCGGCTTCACGCTCGGCCCCTCGTACGCCATGCCGTCCGGGTAGCTGATGAACTCGATGTAACCGCCCCACGGCGTCTGGAAGTACTGGATCGTCTGGCCGGCGGCAGGCCCGGCGGTCAGGGTGAATGGGCCGGCCGGCATCTTGCGCACGCCCTTCTCGACCATGTACTCGACCGCCGGCTCGATGTCGGTGACGTAGAAGGCGATGTGATGGCCGCTCCAGTCGGAGTTCTTCGGCATGTCGTGCCGCTGGCCGTCGGGCGCCGTGTACTTGAAGAGCTCGATGTTGGCGCTGTGACCGATGCGGAGCATCGTGATCTGGTCGATCGAGGCCGTCTCGGCGACGTCGACGACGCTCGCCACGAACGGCCCCGCCGGGAACGGGCCGAACGTGAGTGGCGCGACCGCGCCCATCACGTCCTCGAACCACTCGATCGCCTGGTTGAGATCGGGAACCGTGATCCCGACGTGATCGCAGCCGACCACCCCGAGCTGGCCGGGGGCGATGCCGCCGAACGCGCGGCCCACCGCGGCCTGCGCGCCCCGCGCACCGATCACCGGGGCGGCTGCGAGCGATCCCAGAGCAACCGCGCCCTTCGTCAGGAACTCCCTGCGCTGCATCCTCCCTACGCTCACCTCTCCACCTCCGGCTCGTCGCGACGCCGCATCTTCTCACGCCGGAGGTGCCCGGCGGGCTCGCGACCTCGTGCGGTGACCGAGACGGAAGCGCCGCGGCGATCAGGTGCCGCGGCCGACGCCGAAGGAAAGCGTCGGCCGCGACACCAGGTGCGCGAGGCTAGTTCTCCTGGGCGAGGACGAGTTCCGGGAGTGGGAACGTCGTGCCGTTGTTGGACCAGGTGTTGAAGCTGTCGTCGACGTAGGCGATCGACGCCTTGCCCGTGATTGGATTCTCGGCTACCTCGAAGAGGTCGAGAAGCGTCCTGGTCACGTTCTGGTTTGGACACCCGTCACCCTCGAGGCAGATCTCGCCGGTGTGATTCGGCGTGTTCGAGACCGGGATCTGCTGGAACGCCCCGCCGTTGGTCGACTGTGCGTCGTACGTGTTCCAGGCCGCCGCGGGGTCGGTGTTTGAGCTGGCGGTGGTGCCGTAGTAGACGACGTCGACCTTGCTGTTGTAGGCGGCCACCCAGGGCATCACCGTGGTCGCGATGTTCGACACGATCTGCGGCGTCGACCAGGTCGTCCCGTGGTCTGCGGAGGTCGAGACCGCTACGCCGTGGGTGTCGGTCCAGACCGCGTACAGCTCACCGGTCAGCGGGTCGACGGCGAGCGCGGGGAAGACGCTGTTCAGCCCTGTGAAGAGCGGCGCGTGGAAGACGCGTGTCGAGGCCCAGCTCTTGCCGTTGTCCGTTGACCGCGAGACGTAGATGTTGTTGAACGTCGCGCTCTTCGCCTTCTGGATTCCGGCCTGACCGGCGGCGTAGATGTCGAAGACGTCGCCGGTGGTCGGATCCGCGACGATCGGGCCCTGGTCGTTGTTGAAGGTCGCGTCCCCGGTTGCCTGGCCCTGGCCGGGGATGGGGCTTCCCACCTTTTTCCAGGTCTGACCGTCGTCGGCGGAGTACTGCACGTGAATGAGGGTGCTGTTGCCGGAGTCGTGGTAGGAGACCCAGACGCTCTTGCCGTTCGAGGTGACCCACTGGCGGTCCGCGCCGGCGGTGTCGAGCACACGCTCGTTGCACTGCGACCTCGATGTCGCTCCCGCGGGGCAGTTCGTCTCGGCGACCCCAAGCTGGGTCTTGCCGTTGGACGGGATGAAGATCAGATCGGCGAAATGCGTCGTCCCGGTCGAGCCGACGTCGAAGTCCTCGTCGCCATCCCCGACGGCGAAGCGGCCGTTGCCCTTCAGTCCGACGCTCTGGTCGAGTGCGCCGAAATAGCTGGGGACGCTGCCCGCCGGCCCCGTCCAGGCGTTCACCTGCGCCGGGATCCAGGAAAGGCCCCCTACGACCATGTGCCCGTCGAGCCCGATCGAGACCGACGGCTCGCTGTCGCCGGTGGTGTTGCTCACGATTCCTGGGAACGACTGCGTCAGCGGCACTGTGAGCTGCGTATTCGAGAACGCCGGCGGGTTCGCTCCTGCTCTACCCGCCACAACTGCGCCTACGACCAATGCGCAAACGCCAGTGGCAACGACGATAAGCCGCTTATCCACTTGCCCCCTCCTTCTCCTCGAACAGAGATGACCCCCCGGTCTGTACGCCACCTGATCGTAAGCGGTTTCCCGGCAGCACCGCGCCGCCCGAGGAGGCATCCGCCTTACACGGCGCTTACACGGGGCTGATGCCGCCCTTTACAGCCCAGACACACGATCCGAGTACCGGGGAGGCAAGGGAACGAGCAAAGGAGAGTTAGTAATGAAGAAGCTGCTTCCGTTCGTGATCGCCGCCCTGATGATCCCGAGCGTTGCTCTGGCGAAGGGAAAGCCTCCGACAGCCGGGACCCACACGAACCACGGCAAGGCGAGGGTCATGTACGTCTTGAAGGGCATGGTCTACGCCTACACGGCCTTCGACTCGACGACGAGCACGCCGGGCTCGATCACGATCGACGTGAGCCACTCGAACCGTCACGGCAAGCTGCTCGTCGGCCAGACGATCACGCTCAGCACCGGCGCACAGACGACGCTCTTGCTCAAGAACGGCGTCACGTCCGTTGCCGCCTCACAGCCGGGCGATGTCGGCACGGTCAAGATCCGCGCCTCGCGGTTGGCCTTCAAGAGCGCCACACTCGCCGATGTGCAGAACGCGCTGTTGAACCAGCCTGCGTTCCAGATCATCGACAAGGGGCCTGCCTCGAGCTAAGCGCCAACCCGAACAGAGAAACGCTTGCGGCGGCGAAGGCTGCGGCGCCATCGACCGTCCGCGCAGACAGCGGGCCGCCCTCGAGGCGGCCCGCTGTTCTTCATGGGTACGGCGTAACTCGAGGTCGTTCCGGAACGCCGCCTTTCGGTTCGGCTATCCCTCGACGACGAAGCGGGGCAGCTTGTCCGGGTCGGTGATCAGGTCGATGTCGACGATCCGCCCGCCGGAGATCGTGAAGCCGACGACTGCGAACGGCTGGTCTGGTTGTCCGACGACGAGTCCTGCGGCGCCGTTGACGAGCGCGGGCTGGGCGAACGGTGCAAGTCTGGAACCTCGGGCGAGGATTTGGCGTGCGACGGCAGGGGCACCCTCGATCGGCGGCCGGGCACCACGGCCAGTGCCGAGGCCGGCGTCGACGCGGAAGACGACCTCGGGGTCGAGAACGGCGACCAGCGCCTCGAAGTCGCCGGCGCGCGAGGCAGCGAGGAATGCGTCGACGACCTGTCGCTGCTCTGCAAGGTCGGCATCCAGCTTGGGTGTAGCGCCCCGGACGGCTCGGCGCGCACGGCTCGCGATCTGGCGTGTTGCGGTCGGGGTGCGGTTGATGATCGGTGCGATCTCGTCGAAAGGCACGGCGAACATGTCGTGCAGGACGAACGCAAGGCGCTCGCTCGGCGTCAGCGTCTCGAGTACGACGAGGAGAGCGAGGCCGACCGAGTCGGCGATCAAGGCTTCCTGCTCGGGGTTGGGGCTGTCGTCGATCGTGACGATCGGCTCCGGAAGCCATGATCCGACGTAGTCCTCGCGACGTGCACGGCGGGCGCGGAGCATGTCCAGGCAGACGCGGCCGACGACGGTCGTCAGCCACCCGCCGAGGTTCTCGACGGCCTGATCCGCGCGACTGAGGCGCAGCCAGGCCTCCTGCACCGCGTCGTCGCTCTCGGCCACCGACCCGAGCATCCGGTATGCGATCGCGCGCAGGTGCGGGCGCTGCTCCTCGAACCGCTCGGCAAGCCATTTGCTGTCGCTCATGTCACGTCCATTGGTTTGCGGCCTTCACTAGAGATGACGAAATGGAGCCGACCGATGTGACGTTGGCTGGGCTCGCCGCTGTCACATCCCGCTGTCGGCATCCGTCATCAGAAGTGAGACAGCAAGCGCGCCCACCGCCCACTCAACCACGAAGGAGTCGATTCACGTCAATGCAGACACTCGCCCGCTGGTCGATTCGTCGCCGCCGCGCCGTCATCGCGCTCTGGGTCGTGCTGCTCGTCGGCTCCCTCGGCATGGCAACCGGCCTCAAGAACCATTTCGTCAACAACCTCACGTTGCCGCACACGGACGCTCAGCGCGCGACCGATCTTCTGAACCGCAGCTTCCCCAGTCAAGCGGGCGACTCCGACCACATCGTCTTCCATACGACGAGAGGGACGCTCGCGGACGTCGCGACGCGCGCGCGCATCACCAGGGCGCTGCGCGCCGTGGCGCGCTCGCCTCATGTGACCGGCGTCGTCAGCCCGTTCCGTGACCCCCACGCCATTTCGCGGAGCGCCACGATCGGCTTCGCGACCGTCGAGTTCGACGAGCGCGGCGATGCCCTACCGACGCACGCCGTCGAGCGGGTCATCAGCGTCGCGCAATCAGCGCGAGCATCGAACCTGGACGTCGCACTGGGCGGCAGCGCAGTCGAGCAGACGCAGCGGCCCTCGCTCGGCGCAGCGACCGCGATCGGGATCGCCGCCGCAATGGTCGTCTTGTTCCTGAGCTTCGGGTCACTGCTTGCGATGGGGCTGCCGATCGTGAGTGCGCTCTTCGGCCTCGGAACGAGCATGGGGCTGATCGCGGCGCTCACGCACGTGCTGGACACACCGGACTTCGCTTCGGAGCTTGCGCTGTTGATCGGTCTCGGCGTCGGGATCGATTACGCCCTGTTCCTCGTCACGCGCTATCGCGACGCCTATCGCCGCAACGGCGGCGACGTCAATGCCGCGATCGAGCTTGCGATGAACACCGCCGGGCGCTCGATCGCCTTCGCCGGAGCAACGGTCGTCATCGCCGTGCTGGGGCTGTTCGTCGTCGGTGTGCGGCTCTTCTATGGAGTCGCGCTCGCCACATCCCTGACGGTGCTGCTCGTGCTCGCGGCGTCACTCACGTTGCTCCCTGCGCTGCTTTCTCTCACGGGGAAGCGGATCGGGACGAGACGGTCTCGACGTCATGGATCGTCGGCGATTCCCACACGTGCCGGGGCATGGCCACGCTGGGTCGGCCTGATCCAGCGTCGTCCGGCGCTTGCCGCGCTCGCCTCGACGGCGCTCCTGCTGGCGCTGGCGGTTCCCGCATTCGGTCTGCGCTTGGCCGCAAGCGACGCCGGCAACGATCCGCGCTCGACGACCACCCATCGGGCGTATCAGCTCTTGAGCGAGGGCTTCGGGCCAGGATTCAACGGCCCCCTCTTGCTCGCGGTGCGCCTCCCCGGCACCGGCGCGCGCACAGCGCTGGCCCGCCTGACGGGCGCGGTTGCCCGCACGCCCGGTGTCGCCTCGGTCGGGCGGCCCGTCCTCAACGGCGCTCGCAATACCGCGGCCGTCACGGTGTTCCCGAGCACCTCACCGCAGAGCACGCAAACCTACGACCTCGTCAAGCACCTGCGCGCAAGCGTCATCCCGCCGGTTGTGAAGACGACGGGCCTGACGGTCTACGTCGGCGCCTTCACGGCATCGCAGGTCGACTTCGCACATGTCCTGTCGGACAAGCTGCCGCTGTTCATCGGCGTCGTCATCTTGCTCTCTGCGCTCCTGCTGCTGATCGTCTTCCGCTCGCTGCTGATCCCACTGCAGGCGGCGATCATGAACCTGCTCTCGATCGGGGCAGCGCTCGGCATCGTGCAGGCGGTGTTCGAGCGCGGCTGGGCGGCGAGCCTGATCGGCGCCACACGGGCACCGATCGAGGCCTTCATCCCGGTGATCGTGTTCGCGATCGTCTTCGGTCTCTCGATGGATTACGAGGTCTTCCTCGTTTCACGCATTCACGAGGAATGGACGCATAACGGCGACCATTCGGCCGCCGTACGCGACGGCCTCGTCCGCACCGGACGGGTGATCACCGCAGCAGCCGCGGTGATGGTCATCGTCTTCGCCTCCTTCGCCGCCAGCAACAACCACATCCTCAAGTTGTTCGGGCTTGCGCTCGCGAGCGCCGTCTTCCTCGACGCGATCGTGATCCGCTCGATCCTCCTACCCGCCGTGCTGCAACTGCTTGGCCGCACTACCTGGGCGTTTCCCGCTTGGGCTGACCGAGTCCTGCCGCGGCTCGCGATCGAACCACCCGAGAGACCTGCCGGCGAACTCGTCGGCCTTCCTGCCCCACTGCCAACGGAGATCAGCTGAATGGAACTCGCAATCGAAGTGAACGAGCTCGCCAAGACCTATCCGGGCGACGTGCAGGCGGTCAAAGAGATCAGCTTCGGTGTCGAGGCCGGTGAAGTGTTCGGGCTGCTCGGACCCAATGGCGCGGGCAAGTCGACGACCGTGGGGATGCTGACGACGACGATCCTTCCCAGCTCCGGCAGCGCGCAGCTGGTCGGCTATGACGTCGTCCGCCAGGCACGCGAGACGCGGTCGGTTTCGAGCGTCGTCTTCCAGGAGCCCGTCGTCGACCGCTCGCTGAGCGGCCGGCGCAACCTCGACGTCCACGCCCGCCTCTGGCGCGTCGAGCCGGCCGAGGCGAAAGCGCGCATCGACGAGCTCGCGAACACGCTCGGCCTCACCGCCCTGCTCGATCGGCCGCTCTCCACGTACAGCGGCGGGCAGCAGCGACGCCTCGAGATCGCCCGAGCACTCGTCTCGCGTCCGCGTGTCCTCTTCCTCGATGAGCCCACCGTCGGGCTCGACCCGCGCATCCGCGCCGAGCTGCTCGACGTGATCGCCGGCCTGCGCGATCGCACCTCGACCACGATCCTGCTCACGACTCATTACCTCGACGAGGCGGAACGGCTCTGCGATCGGCTGGCGATCATCCACGAGGGAACGATCGTCGCCCTCGACAGCCCCGCCGCGCTGCGGGCCGAGCTCGGCGAGAAGATCGTCGAGCTTCGCGTCTGCGACAACGCCCAGCGAACACTCGAGCTGCTGCGCGAGCGAGGCCTCGCCGGCGAGGACGCGTTCGCGGTCGGCGCGACGATCACGCTCCCGCTGCACGAACGCGGAGCGCCCGAGACGATCGCCGCGATCGAGGGGGCCGGCGTGCGCACCACCGCCATCGCCACGCGCGAACCAACACTCGATGACGTCTACCTGCGGCTGACCGGCGGCCAGCTGAGCGCCGCCGCCTAGTAGAAAAGGAGCCAGAGATGACTGCAGCAACCCCAGAGCTCGTCACGCCGCTTCCGGCGATCGCCCGCGATCCATTCCGGCCGCTGGCGACCCTCGCCCATCGCCGTTTCCAGCTCAGCGCGCGCACGCCGCGCGAGCTCGTTGTCCCACTGCTCACCCCGATCCTGTTCGCGCTCGTGATCGCACCCGCCCTCAAGCAGGCGCTGCACACGAGCACGGCCTACGAGGCGTTCGTCGCGACCGGAACGATTGGCCTCCTGATTCCTCTCAACACGATGTTCGCGGGCATCAGCGTGCTCGTCGACCGCGAGTCCGGCGCACAGCGCGAATTGCTCGCCGCCCCAATCCCCCGCGCGCTTCTCGTCCTCGCCAACTTGATCGTCGCGTTCGCAGTCACCGCACTCCAGATCGCCGTCCTGCTCGCGGTCGCCCGCGCCCGTGGCATCCACTTCGACGTCACCACGACCGGCCTGGTCTGGTTCATCGTCGCCGGCTCGATGTTCACCGTCGGAATGTACGGCGCCGCCGAAACACTCGCCGCACGAGTGCCGCGAACCGAGGAGTACATCGGGCGCGTACCGGCGATCGCGATCGTGCCCTGGTTCCTCGCCGGCTCACTCTTCCCGATCAACGCCCTACCCGGCTTCCTCACCTGGGTTGCCCGTCTCCTACCCCTCACCCACACGCTCGCACTCGTTCGCTACGGGCTGCTGAACGATCCCTCCAGCCTGGACAACATCTGGGGGATGCACAACACGACAACAATGGCCGCGCTAAGCCTGATCGTGGTCGCCGCGTTCGCCGTTCTTCTCACAACCGCCGGCATCCGTGTCTTCTCGCGGACCGCAGTCCGCTGACCGCGCCCAGGTCGTCGAGCGGACATCGGGACCGCTCCAACCGACGGCCCGGAGGATCTGCACCCAGCTCATACTCATAGGGTGAGGTTCCTCGCAGTCTTGATCCTCCTGCAGACCGCGGCCGAGGTGCTCCCGGATACGGTCTCGGGGATTCCGTGGACTCAGCCCACTGCCATGAAGTACGGGGGCTTCGTTCTCATCGTCGTGGTCGTGGTGTGGGTTCTACGGTGGTACTTCGTACGGCGCGCCTCCGGCTAGGAGCGCGGGCCCCTCACTGCGGCTTGACCAAGCGGATGGGGTTAGGTTCTTTGCTGCGGGGTCCCTGATGACGCGGAAAGGAATTCGCATGCCAAAGGTCGTGTTCACCCACGCGGTTGTCGACGTCGATCGCTGGTTGAAGGGCAAAGCTGATCGCGCGGCAGCCCTCGGTCGCAATGTGGTCGACTACGTCGCCGAAGACGGGGGCAACAACATCGCCATCACTGCCGACGTCGACGATTTCGCCGCACTGCAAGCGCTGTTGGCGGCACCGCCTTCCGACATGCAGGCGCTAATGGACGAGCACGGGGTCGTCCCTCCCATCGCGACCTACGTAGAGGCCTAGTCCGCCCCACTCATTCGAGCTCGAGGCCGGCGGCGCAGATCCTCGAACGGCGATGAGGATTCGCGCCGCGGGCCAGAGGTGGAGGCGGCGGGAATCGAACCCGTCCGCAGCCGCACCGGCTGCGCAGCGAAGCGAGGAACTTGGCTCGGCCGCTGCCGCCGCGGGAACGAGAGGCGCCTCTGCGCGCGATGATGCGACGCGACCGCCCGTCGCGTGGCGTCTTTCGCTAGTGACTTTCGAGCGCTAAGGCGTCACGTGATTACTTGCCGCCCGCGACCGCCGAGTTCGCCCTGCGCGAGCTTGATCGCCTCCCGGACGGACAGCTTGTTCCCTTCTTCCCAGGCGCGCTCGAAGGTGGCTTTGTCGAGTTCCGGCCGGACAAGGTCGAGAACCCCCTCATTGACGCGCCCGATCCATCCCTCCCGCTGGCCGGCCTCCTCCCGCAGCCTCTGCGACGCCGACAGCACCCGCACCGCCGCATCCGGCCGCTGCGTCTCGGCGACCACGCGCGCGAGACGCCGCAAGTCGCGCGCAACCATCGTGACGTCACCGAGACCCGCCCAGATACGCAGACTCTCCACGAGCAGCGGTCCGGCGTCGCCGAACCGCCTTTGCTCGATCGCGACCTGCCCGAGCTGGCCGCGGGCGGAGGCTTCGTTCCTGTCCTCTCCCGCCTCGTGCGCTTCGCGAGCGACGGCCTCGAGGACCTGGCGGGCGCGGTCGAGTTCGCCGAGCTCCTGGAGGTGGTAGCCGAGGTTGGCCGACGTGAGCCGGGCGAACGTATCGTCCCCGAGCGCGCGGAAACGCGTGGCGGCACGTTCACACAGCTGCCGCGCCGTGGCGTAGTCCTCCTCGCCGCTTGCGACGTTCCCGAGCAGCATCTCCGCGTACGCGGCGCTCCACTCGTCACCGAGCTCCGTTGCGAGCGCGAGCGCATGGTCCCCGTACCGCCGCGCAGCCGGGTAGTCCGCGTGGTTCAGCGCCATCACCGCTGCTCCACTGAGCGCCCGCGTGCCGACCGCCGTCGCCAAGTGACCGGAGGCCAGCAGCCGCTCGAGCCGTCCCGTCCCTCGCGGAAATGTCCGCGCATGTACCAGAAGCGGTGTAGAGCCCCTGCCATCTGGAGCGCGCGCTCCCTGTCGCCCGCCGTCTCGAGCCGATCGAGCGCCGCCCGCAGGTTGTCGTGCTCCGCCTCGAGGCGGTCGACCCACGGCTTCGGGTTGCCCACCATGGTCGAATGCGCGGCTTCCGCGAGCTCGAGGTAATGCTCGCTATGCATTCCCTGTAGCTCCGCCTCTTCGCCGGACTCGCGTAGCCGCTCGAGCGCGAACGCGCGTATCGTCTCCAGCATCCAGAAGCGGTCGGCGGTGTGGCGCACGAGGCTCTTGTCTACGAGCGACTGCAGAATGTCAAGGTCCGCGTCCCCAACTGCTTCCGCCGCCTCGAGCGTGCAGCCACCGCGGAACACCGCGAGGCGGGCGAAGAGCTGCCGCTCCGAGTCGTCGAGGAGGTCGTGCGACCACTCGATCGTCGCGCGCAGCGTTTGCTGGCGCGGGTCGGCGTCGCGCCCGCCCTTCAGTAGGTCGAGCTGCCCGCTCAGTCGCCCCACGATCTGGGTCGGGGTGAGGACGCTCGTCCGTGCGGCTGCCAGCTCCACGGCGAGGGGGAGGTTGTCCAGGCGGCGGCACAGCTCGGCCACCGTTTCGTCGGGCTCGATGCGGGCGCGGGCGCAGAAGAGCTCGACGGCCTCCGGGTCGGCCAGCGGCGGCACCGCATAGCCCGTCTCGCCCTGGACTCGCAGCAGCTCGCGGCTCGTCACCAGCAGCCGTAGGTTCGGGCACGCGGCCAGCAACTCGGGGAGTCGCGGGGCCGCTTCCACGAGCTGCTCGAAGTTGTCCAGCAAGAGGAGCATCCGCTGGTCGCCGACGTGTGCGGCCAAGCCGTCGTTCGCGCCAACCGCTTGCGCTGCCCTGTCGAGGACGAGGTCCGGCTCGCGGAGGGTCGCGAGCGGAACCCACCAGACTCCGTCCGGGTGGGTATCCGCGAGCGCGCCCGCCGCCTGCAGTGCCAGCCGCGTCTTCCCGGTCCCGCCCGGCCCGGTCAGCGTGACGAGCCTCGAATCGCCCGAGAGGATCGATGCAACCTCCGCCACCTCCTGCTCGCGACCGACGAACGCCGTCACGGGCACGGGAAGATTCGTCCGGTACAGCGTCTTCAGCGGAGGGAATTCCGCCTCGCCGAGCTGGTAGATCCGCTCGGCTGCCGACAAGTCCTTCAGCCGGTGTGCCCCGAGATCTGTGAGGTCCACGGCATCGCGAACCAGTGCGGCAGTCGGCTCCGAGACGAGCACCTGTCGGCCGTGGCCGGCGGCAGCGATGCGCGCGGCACGGTGAACGTCCGTACCGACGTAGCCCTCCGCCGTCATCAGTGGCGAGCCAGTGTGCAGGCCCATCCGTACTGGAAGCTCGAGCTTCTGCTGCGCCTCACACGCCGCCTCCAGTGCAGCGGGCGCAGTCGCGAACGCCACGAAGAACGCGTCACCCTGCGTGTCGACCTCGACGCCGCCGTGTCGCTCGAATGCCTCCCGCAGCACGCGGCGGTGCTCGGCCAGCCGGCTGGCGTAGCACTCGGCGCCGAGCTCGTGCAGAAGGCGTGTCGAGCCCTCGATGTCCGTGAACAGGAAGGTCACTGTCCCCCGCGGCAACTCAACCACGGGCCGAGTCTACGATCGCTTACTGGAATCGGCTCCCCGAGCACAGCGCCCGGCCGAGGCTAGGTTTGTCACCTCCCTACTAGCCACGGGCTACTGCCGGGCAGAACGATCCAGAACGCGGCGCATCACTTCGGCTTGTACGCCTTTACGATGGTGCCGCGCGCACCGAATTTCCGAGCCTTCTCGCGCGTGTCCTCGAACACTGAGCGCGCGTAGGTGTCGACGAGCTGGCCGGTCTCGACTTGCTCGAACCCGTGACGCTCTAGGAGCCTGGCGTACGCTGCTTCCAGCAGCGCCCCGGCAATTCAGCCAGTCCAGAGATCGATGTTGCGCCTGCCCTCCTCGCTCACCGGCCTTTGGATCGTCACATCGGCGATCTGCATTCGCCCGCCCGGCGCGAGGACGCGGAAGAGCTCCGAGAAGACAGCATCCTTGTCTGGGATGAGGTCGATGACGCCGTTCGAGATCACGACGTCGAAGCTGCCGTCGGGGCAAGGCAGCCGTTCCGCTTCGGCCTCAACGAACTCGACGTGCGTGGTGCCCATCTCGGCCGCTGCGGTGCGCGCCTTGTCGAGCATCTGCTCCGTCATGTCGACACCGGTGACGTGCCCCTCCGGCCCGACCATCTGAGCCGCGATCAGCGAGTCGGTACCGGCACCGGAGCCGAGATCGAGTACCCGCTCGCCCGGTTCGAGCCGGCCGAGCTTCCAGGGATTGGCAACCCCGGCGAACGACTCGACCGCGACGTCGGGCACGTTGGCGAGCTCAGGCGGGTAGCCGAGATCCTCGGCCCAGGCGCCACCGGTCGGGAAGATGAAGTCCTTCTCTGGTTCCGCCGAGACGGACGCGTAGGTCTTCTTGATCTCGCTCTTCAGCAGCGCCACATCGACGTCGACCTCAACAGCCATCACAGCACCTCCACGCCGAGAGCGATCTCAACCTCAGTAGCTGAATACGGTCGCGTCGTTGCCCGCCCACTCCCACATCTGAGTTGCGCCGGCGACCTGCGTGCTTGCCACCTTCTCGGCTTCGCCGAGATCGCGGGAGGCGAGGCAGATCGGGCAGAGCCAGAGCTCCCCGCCGGCTTCGGTGAATTGCTCCCAGAGCCGCTCGAGCGGCGGGCAGCCGTTGCAGACCACGCCCTGCAGCCCTCCGGGGAGGCCGAGCCGCACCGCGTCCTTCGTGGCCCAGACGACGACCTCCTTGCCCTGCTGCTGCGCGGCAGTCGCCACGAGGAAGGCGACAAGGACCCGCTCGCCGTCCTCCATCCCGGTCGCGAGATTGATCAGCACTTTTCCGCTCCCAGTCATCGTCTTCTCCTCCGGAGGATCATCCAGTCGTGATCTCGAGCTCGAAGGGGACGGCGCGCCGCACGCAGTCGCCCACCGGGGAGTGAGTGTCGGCCCACGAGACGAGCTCCTCGAACTGTTCTGGGTCGGCCCCCTTCGCGCCCAACTCGACTCGCAGCCGAACGCTGGCGGGGCCCGGCTGGGCACCATTGCCGACTGCGAGGAGACCCCGCATGTCTGTCTCGCTCTCAGCGGTCACTTCGAGGCCACTCAGCTCGATTTCGAGCTCCGCAGCGCGCATCGCGATCGTCGTCGCGGCGCAGGATGCCAAGGCCGCACGGATCAGCCAACCCGGCGTGGGCGCGGAGCCGCCGCCGCCCACCGGGGCAGGCATGTCGGTGACGAGGGCCCAGCCGTCTCCCCCTTCGACGTGGCAGCGCAGGCCGTCCTCCATCACGGCGGCTGCGGGCCGATCGGGTGCGGGGCCGGCATCGGCCTTCGCGGCGAGTGCACTTCTGACGTTGAGAATGGATTCTCGGATCTCGGTCATGCGCAGACCGTACGGCATCACCTGTCATCGAGCTAGACGAAATTTGCAATAGCGCCTATCGTCTCAGGCAATAACGCATGACTCTGCTTTCCGAAGTCTGGGACACCACGCGCATGCGGCTCCTCGTCGAGATCGACCGGCGCGGCAGCCTGTCCGCCGCAGCCCAGGCCGTCGGAATCGGCCAACCCTCCGCCAGTCAGCACCTCCGCGTCCTCGAGGCCGCCGCCGGACAACGGCTCGTCGAGCGGAACGGTCGCGGCAGCAGGCTGACCGAGGGGGGTCGCGTGCTCGCTGCCTCCGTCGCGCAGGCGCTCGCCGCGCTCGCGGCAGGAGAGCAGGAGCTGGGCGCACTCGCCGGCCTCCAGACAGGCACGATCCGACTCGGCGCCTCGACCGCTCCGGGTTCCTACCTGCTTCCCGACACCCTCGGCTGCTTCCGTCGCGACTACCCGGCCGTCGACGTCGAAATCGAGATCGCAGCGAGCGGTGAGATCCTTCGCCGCCTGCTCGGCGGTCGCATCGAACTAGCGATCGTCGGTGTGGACAACGCCGACGAGCGGATCGCCCTCGAGCCGTTCCTCGCAGACGAAATCATCGGGGTTGCGCAGCCCGGCCTCGTCCAGGGAATGAGGGGGACACTCGATCCGAAAGCACTCGGCGAGCTTACGCTGCTCTGCCGCGAACCCGACTCGAGCTCGCGTAGCTTCGTCGAGGCCGAGCTGCGCGAGATCGGCATTCAGCCCGCGCGCGTCTGGGAGCTCGGCTCCACCGAAGCCGTAAAGAGAGCTGCCCGCGAAGGGCTCGGCGTCGCCTTCCTCTCCTCCTACGCAGTCGCCGAGGAGATCGAACGCGGCGAGCTCGACGTCTTTCGCCTCCGCGGCCGTGCACGGCTGACGCGCAACTTCCACATCGCCCGGCTCTCTAGCCGCCCGCTCTCACCGGCCGAAAGCGCCTTCGTCACCACGCTCACCCGCTGCTGCGCGAAGCAAGCGACCTACGCACAGGCCTGTGTCGCCGATGGCTCGCAACGATCGCGCGCACCAGACGCCGCGACCGGGTAACGGGACGGCAGGCCGCGAGCGGAACGTAAACACGACCTGCTGAGCGCAAGCCTCGCCGCCCCGGATCGACACGACCTAGCTCTACACAGACGATGTCAACGCTCATGAGCGCGCCCAGGGGCCGCTTCGGGCAGTGGGCGTGCGGGAGTCACAAGCTCCGGCGCCTTCGCGCCAGCGGCGGGAAGTCCGTCCGTTTCGGACATTTGAGCCCGACGGAGCTGATCGCACCCGCGAGGTCAGCGCTTGAGCGCCGCGAGAATCGCGTCTGCGGAGGCTAGCGTCGACCGGTACCCCCGCATGCGTTGCCGCGTGACCCACTCCGCCTGCTCCGGCCTCTGCTGCCTCTCCCACTCGCGGACGTGGCGCTCGATCTCGCGGAGCACGGCCTTGTACTCGCTCTGCTCGAAGTCCTCGAGGATCGCGCCAACGTGGCTGTTGTAGTGGAGCGCCTGCTGGGGGGCGAGCTCAAGTCCGCGTCCCGGCGGGCATCGAACCGGCTGATCGCCGGGTTCGATTACCCGCAAAACAGGGTTTTCGCGGTTCTCACTTTGGCTCAACCATGCGAGTGGAGGCGGCGGGAATCGAACCCGCG
>JAICJI010000044.1 GCA_025928515.1 Thermoleophilia bacterium | reverse complement strand
GTCGACAGCTCGATCTTGGCCTTCTCGGCCGCCTCGTAGAGGCGCTGGAGGGCCATCGGGTCGTTGGTCAGGTCGATGGCCTGGTCGCGCTTGAACTCCGCGGCGAGCCAGTCGACGATGGCCTTGTCCCAGTTGTCGCCGCCGAGGTGGTTGTCGCCGGCGGTCGACTTGACCTCGAAGACGCCGTCGCCGATCTCGAGCACCGACACGTCGAACGTGCCGCCGCCGAGGTCGAAGACGAGGATCGTCTGGTCGGACTCCTTGTCGAGCCCGTACGCGAGCGAGGCCGCGGTCGGCTCGTTGATGATGCGGAGGACGTTGAGGCCGGCGATCTTGCCGGCGTCCTTCGTCGCCTCGCGCTGCGCGTTGTTGAAGTACGCGGGAACGGTGATGACGGCGTCGGCGACGGGCTCGCCGAGGTACGCCTCCGCGTCCTGCTTCAGCTTCTGGAGGATCATCGCGCTGATCTCGGGCGGGGCGTACTCCTTGCCCTCGGCCGTGACGCGCACGTCGCCGTTCGGGCCCTTGTCGACTTCGTACGGGACGATCGTCATCTCCTCGGTCACCTCGTCGAACTTGCGTCCCATGAAGCGCTTGATCGAGAAGATCGTGTTCTGTGGGTTCGTGACCTGCTGCCGCCGTGCGGGAGCGCCGACGAGCCGCTGGCCGTCCTTCGTGAACGCGACGACGGACGGCGTCGTGCGCCCGCCCTCGGCGTTGGGGATGACGGCCGGCTCGCCACCCTCTAGCACGGCCATGCACGAGTTTGTCGTGCCCAGGTCGATGCCGATGGTCTTTGCCATGTTGTGCTGTGCCTCCTCGGGTGAGAAAATCTAAGCCTGGTTATAGCAGATATCTGCGCCAACCCACCCGACCGGTACGACGTACCGGTACGAGACCGTTACATAGCCTCGACGAACGCCCGCAAAGCGAGTCTCGGGTCAGTCCACCCGCTGTCGAAGACACGAAGGACTTCGCGTGGATCGACAAATGCGCTGAGACCAGCCGCGCCGACGGTCCCCGCATAGCTACTCCAGGGCCAGGCGGCCGGCGAGCGACACAGGCCGCCCTTTACGGGATTGTTCGCGACATAGGCGAACGCGACCAACAGCTCGCCTTCGTCGTGCAGTCGCCGAGATCCGTACGGTGCGAACTGCACACGTCCACGAAGACGATGTCGACGGTTGTAGTGCCGTGCGTATGCAAGGTTCAAGCGATGCATCGCTCGGGGCATGACACCATCATCGACGCGAACGATCAGGTGATAGTGCGTCTTCAGGAGGCAGTACCCAAGGCAGTTCCAACCGGTTTTGCGCGTTACTTCTGCGAGATGCCGGAGGAATTCGAGCCGGTCGACGTCGTCCCGATACGGAGCCCCCGCCGCCCACACACAATGGGTGTAGATGTGGAAGAAGCCGGCGGTCGTGTCGCGTGGCTTGCGCGGCATTGCTGCCCTAGTCTGCTGCGCCCGAGCACATGCGAGCATCAAGCCTTCGTGGCGGTTCTGCGACGGTACGTCGTACCGGTCTCAGGCGTTAGCGAAAGGCGCCGATCAGGGCTCCGCCGGCCACGATCAGAGCCGCGCCGAGCAGGAGCCTCTTGCCCACGAGCTCTGATTCGCGCAGGAGCAGCGCCGACAGCGCAACGCCGACGAGCGACTCGACCGCGACGAGCGGGGCCACGACCGTGACGCGGCCGCGGTAATACGCCTCGAAGAGCGAGACGTACGAGAGGCCGAACAGCACGCCGGCGGGCAGGAACGGGAGCCAGCGGCGGCCCACCCTCTCGCGAGCCCAGATGGCGATCAGTACCGTCCCGCCGAAGAGAGCGGCCGCGGCGGCAACGGCCGGCGGCACCGCGTCCCGCCCGACGGCGAGATGACGCACGAGGTTGTCCCGGATCGCGAACAGCGTCGCCCCCGCGAAGGCGTAGACGAGCCCGAGCCGGTTGAGATGCGCGGGGCGCTCGCGCTCGCGGGCGAGCTCCACTCCACCCGCCGCAACGAGCACCGCTCCAGCGATCAGCGGCGCGCGAGCGGGCTCCGAGAGGAAGATGAGCGCGATCGTCACCGAGACGAGCGGCGCCGTCCCGAAGACCATCGAGACGCGCGAGGAGCCCGACTCCCGAATCGCCAGGGTGACGAGGATCTGCGCCGCCCCGGGGGACAGGAGCCCCGCGAATAGGAACGGCCAGGCCGACGAGAGGTGCAGGCCGCGCGACGGCGCCTCTCCCACCACGGCGACGAGTGCAACGGCGAGCGCGGTGCCGGCGGTGGCGATCGTCCCGAGGGCGACGTCGGAGTCGCGGTCGAGCGCGATCCGCAACGCGACGCTCATCGCCCCGAAGAGGAGCGCCGAGGCGAGCGCGAGCCCGACGGCGGCTATGCGCCCTCCAGCGCGTGCTCCGGCGTCGGCCGGCCGCGCGCGAAGAGCGGGATGAAGACGTGCGCCAGCGGGCCGATCGAGACCGCGTAGAGGAGCGTGCCCGCGCCGACCGTGCCTCCGAGCAGCCAGCCGGTCGCGAGCACCGTCAGCTCGAGCCCGGTGCGGACGACGCGGATCGAGTGCCCGCGCGCGGCGAGCCCCGTCATGAGACCGTCGCGCGGCCCGGGCCCAAGCCCGGCGCCGATGTACGCGCCGGTCGCGACCCCGTTGAGGAAGACGCCGCAGACGAGGCACGCGACCCGGGCCGCCAGCGCGTGCGGCTGATGCGTGTGGCCCAAGACGACGTCCATCGTCGCGCCGACGAGGACGACGTTGCTCAGCGTCCCGATGCCCGGCCGCTGCCGCAACGGGATCCAGAGCAGGAGCACCGCGGCGCCGACGAGGATCGCCCACGTCCCGATCGCGAGGCCGAACGTCCGCGAGAGCCCCTGGTGGAAGACGTCCCAAGGGTCGAGCCCGAGGCCCGCGAGGACGAGCAGCGAAGAGCTGGCGCCGTACAGGAGCAGGCCGCCGTACAGCTGAGCGAGACGCAGGCTCACGCCTCGAACGTACACTCGCGCGGTGCTCGAGGACCTGACGCTCCCCGCCCAGCTCGCGGAGGACGCAGCGGAGCGCCTGCTTCGCTACGTCCGTTACGACACTCAGTCCGACGAGGAGTCGGACACGTACCCGAGCACCCCCGGCCAGCTCGTGCTGCTGCGACTCCTGCGCGACGAGCTCGAAGAGGTCGGGCTCGCCGACGCCACGATCGACGAGCACGGCTACGTGACGGCGACGCTGGCGGCGACGGTGGAGCACGAGGTTCCGACGATCGCGCTCTTCGCGCACGTCGACACCGCGCGCGAGGTCACCGGTGCGGGCGTCTCGCCGCAGCGGGTGCGCTACGAAGGCGGCGAGATCCGGCTCGGCGACTCGGGCCAGACGATCCGCCCCGAGCAGTCGCCCGAGCTCGCGAACCACGTCGGGCACGAGCTGATCACCACCGACGGGACGACGCTTCTCGGCGCCGACGACAAGGCCGGAGCGGCGGAGATCATGGCCGCCGTCGCGCATCTCGTCGCGCATCCGGAGATCCCGCACGGGACGGTGAAGATCGCCTTCAACCCCGACGAGGAGATCGGCCGCGGCGTCGTCTACTTCCCCGTCGAGAGCTTCGGGGCGGCAGCTGCCTACACCGTCGACGGCGCGACCGCGGGCGAGCTGCAGGCCGAGACGTTCTCGGGGGCGCAGGTGCGGATGCGCATCCACGGCCGCTCGATCCATCCAGGCTGGGCGAAGGGGGAGCTCGTGAACGCGATCAAGCTCGCCGGCGAGATTCTCGCTCGCCTCCCCCAGGACGCCCTCTCGCCCGAGACGACCGAGGAACGCGAGGGCTACGTGCACCCCGTCGTGATCGAGGGCGACTCGTCGGAGGTGGAGCTGCGCTTCATCGTCCGCGACTTCGACGACACCCGCCTGGCCGAGCACATCGCGCTCCTGCACGGTTTCGCGGAGGACGTCTGTGCGGCCGAGCAACGCTGCACGATCGAGGTGGAGGATCGGATCCAGTACCGCAACCCGCGCGTCGCAATCGAGCGGCGGCCCGAGATCCTGACCAATCTGGAGGAGGCGATCCGCCGCGTGGGCCTCGAGCCGAAGCAGACCTCGATCCGCGGCGGGACCGACGGCTCCGTCCTCACCGAGATGGGCCTGACCTCGGCGAACGTCTTCACGGGCGGTCACGACGCGCACAGCGAGCGCGAATGGATCTGCGTCGAAGACATGGGCCTCGCCGCGGCGACGCTCGTCGAGCTCGCGCGGGTCTGGGCCGAGTAGTCCCCGGGTACCCTGCTTCCGTGGAGCCGCTTCTCGACCGGCTCGGGCGCCCGCTCGAGACCCTGCGCATCTCGATCACCGACCGCTGCAACTTTCGCTGCGTCTACTGCATGCCGAAGGAGGTCTTCGGGCGCGACTACGCCTTCCTCGAGCGCCGCGAGCTCCTCACGCTCGAGGAGCTGGCGCGCGTTGTCTCGATTTTCGCCGGCCTTGGCGTCCGCACCGTGCGCATCACGGGCGGCGAGCCGCTCGTGCGCCGCAACGTCGAGCACCTCGTCGAGCTGCTCGCGGCGATCGAGACGCCTCAGGACGAGCGCCTCGAGCTCGCATTGACGACGAACGGGTCTCTGCTCGCGCAAAAGGCGGAGGCGCTTGCCGCAGCGGGTCTCAGCCGCGTCACGGTCAGCCTGGATTCGCTCGACGACGAGGCGTTCCGCGCCATGAACGATGTCGACTTCCCCGTGCACAGGGTGCTCGAGGGGATCGACGCGGCCGCCGCCGCCGGGCTGCCGGTCAAGGTCAACGCCGTCGTCAAGCGCGGCGCGAACGACGGCGACGTGCTCGCGCTCGCGGAGCACTTCCGCGGCACCGGCCACGTCCTCCGCTTCATCGAGTACATGGACGTCGGCTCGACGAACGGCTGGCAACTCGAGGACGTCGTGAGCGCCGAGGAGATCGTCCGGAGTATCTCGAAGCGCTGGCCACTCGAGCCGGTGACCCTCGAACGGCCCGACGCCACTGCTCGCCGCTGGCGCTACCTCGACGGCGAGGGTGAGGTCGGCGTCGTCGCCTCGGTCACGCAGCCGTTCTGCGGCGGCTGTTCCCGCGCCCGCCTCTCGGCCGAGGGAAGGCTCTACACGTGCCTGTTCGCCCAACGCGGCCACGACCTCAGAGCGCCGCTGCGCCTCGGCGCGTCCGACGAGGAGCTCACCGAGCAGCTCCGGGCGATCTGGACGCGCCGCACCGATCGCTACTCGGAGCTGCGAACGTCGGAAACCGCCGGCTTGCCGAAGGTCGAGATGTCCTATATCGGCGGCTAGTCACCGGTTACTGGCCCTCCTGTAACCCCACCGATTACAGTTGGGGGCATGGAGCGGGTCGTCGCTCTAGGGCACAAGGTGCTGCCGCGCGGTTGGCGCGATTTCGGCCTCCAGCTGGTGATCTGGTTTGGCTTCTACTTCTCGTACCTTGCCGTCCGCCATCTGACCGACCGCGATCCCGCCAAGGCGGTCGTCAACGGCCTCAAGGTGATCTCGTTCGAGCAGCATTTCTCGCACCACCTCTTCGAGTTGACCGTCGAGCGCGTTGCCGACTCCTCGTCGCTGCTGCTGACCGCCGCGGCGTGGACGTACTGGAACTCGGAGTTCACCGTCATCGGGCTCGCGCTGCTTTGGGTCTACCTGCGCCGGCACGAGCGCTTCACGCGGTTCCGCAACACCATCCTGCTGGCGAACCTCATCGGGCTCATCGGGTTCGTGGTGATGCCGACCGCGCCGCCGTGGATGTTCCCGGGGCACGGGTTCGTCGACGGCGTGAACCACTCGAGCGCGCTCCTGCAGACGCTCGCCAACCCGTACGCCGCAATGCCCAGCCTGCATTCCGCCGACGCCCTGATCGTCGGCTTTTTCCTCGTCTCGACGTCGCGCACGAAGTGGGCGAAGGCTCTGTGGGCGCTCTGGCCCCTCTGGGTGTGGTTCTGCGTGATCGCGACTGCGAACCATTACGTCGCCGACGTGCTCGCCGGCATCGGAGTCGCCGTCGTGGCGCTTCTCACCACCTCGCAGGCGCGGCGTGTGTTCGAGCGCGTGCGCGCTGCGGGTCCGGCTATCGCAAACCTGCTATAGTCAGACATAGCAAGGTTGCGATGTTGGAGATGAACTCGACACCCAGGCTTCGCCGCGTCAAGCACGGTTACACGGACGGCGCCCGCTCGCTAGCTGGCCGCTCGGTCACGAGCCTCGCGCGCACCGGCATCACGCCGAACGTCCTCACGGCGACCGGCGTCTCGCTCTGTCTCGCGGCGGCGATCCTCGTGCCGTTCGAAAACCGGATCGACACGCTGCTCGTCTACTGGCTCGCCGCAGGCGTCTTCGTCGTCGGCTCGCTGCTCGACATCCTCGACGGCGCACTCGCCCGCGTGGGCGGCAAGTCCACCCCGTTCGGAGCCTTCATCGACTCCACGACCGACCGCGTCGGCGAGGGAGCGATGCTCGCCGCGATCGCGCTCGTTTTCTCGCGTCACAACAACGAGTGGGCCGTCGTGGTCGCCGTTGCGGCCGTCGTCGGCTCGTTCCTCGTCTCGTACACCCGCGCCAGAGCCGAGGCGCTCGGACTGACGGGCGACGTCGGGCTGGGCTCACGCGCCGAACGCGTGGTGCTCATCACCGCGGGCCTCGTCTTCGCGCCGTGGGGCGGCCTGCCGTGGGCGATCGTCGCACTCGCCGCGACGGCGTGGCTCACGGTCGTCCAGCGCATCCTGCACGTCCGCAAGCAGTTGGGGCCCCCGTCGAGTCCTTCGGACTCGACGGGGCTGAAGCAACTTTCCGGAGGCACCAGTGGCAACGACCAACGGTAGGGCACGGCTCGACGACGGCAAGGTCCGCGTCGCGATCATCGGCGTCGGCAACTGCGCGAACTCGCTGCTGCAGGGCGTCGAGTACTACAAGGACGCGCCGGACGACCAGTTCGTCCCCGGCCTCATGCACGTCAATCTCGGCGGCTACCACGTCCGGGACGTGGAGTTCACCGCCGCGTTCGACGTCGTCAAGGGCAAGGTCGGCGAGGATCTCGCCGACGCCATGTGGGCGCACCCGAACGACACGATCAAGTTCGCCGACGTCCCGCAGACCGGCATCAAGGTCTCGCGCGGGATGACGCACGACGGGCTCGGCAAGTACCTGTCGCAGGTCGTCGAGAAGGCGCACGGCAAGACCGACGACGTCGTCCGGATCCTGAAGGAGACGAAGACCGACGTCGTGGTCAACTACCTCCCGGTCGGCTCCGAGGGGGCGACGAAGTGGTATGCCGAGCAGATCCTCGAGGCTGGCTGCGCGATGGTGAACTGCATGCCCGTCTTCATCGCGCGCGAGGACTACTGGGGCAAGCGGTTCGAGGAGAAGGGCCTCCCGATCATCGGCGACGACATCAAGTCGCAGGTCGGCGCCACGATCACGCACCGCGTACTCACGTCGCTCTTCCGCGAGCGCGGCGTCCACCTCGACAAGACGATGCAGCTCAACGTCGGCGGCAACTCCGACTTCCTCAACATGCTCGAGAGGGAGCGGCTCGAGTCGAAGAAGATCTCGAAGACGAACGCTGTCACGTCGATGCTCGACTACGACCTCGGCGCGGGGAACGTCCACGTCGGCCCGTCCGACTACGTGCCGTGGCTGACCGACCGCAAGTGGGCCTACATCCGGATGGAGGGCTCCTCGTTCGGCGACGTGCCGCTCAACGTCGAACTGAAGCTCGAGGTCTGGGACTCGCCCAACTCGGCGGGGATCGTGATCGACGCGGTCCGGCTCTCGAAGCTCGCACTGAACAACAACGTCGCGGGCGCGCTCGTCGGCCCGAGCTCGTACCTCATGAAGTCGCCGCCGCAGCAGATCGTCGACGACGAGGCGTACGAGCTGACCGAGGAGTTCATCCGCGAGAACGCGCGCGTCGCGACGAAGCACGAGGCGACGGCAGAGGTCTAGCGCCCGATGGAGCTACGGGCGGTGTCGGCACGAGACTGGCTGACACCGCTCGCGGTCCTCGTTCCGATCCTCGCGACGCTTGTCGCGGCCGTCGCTGCCCTTGTGACCTGGCCGCCGCTCATCCTCGGCGCGGTCGCGGCCGGCTTGGCGGTCACAGCGGTCGCCGGCAGGCGAACGTACGGCGCGCGGATATCGCTGGCCACCGCGGGCGTCACGCTCGTCGCGGGCGTCGTCGCTTCGTTCATCTTTCTCTGGGCCGTCCTCAGCACGTCGATCTGTGGGAAGTCGATCGCGGACGCATGGGTGTGGGTCCCGTGGACGGGCGCAACGCTCGTGTACCTCGCCGTCGGCAGCTACGGCTTTCGGACCCTTCGCCCTGTCTTCGTGGTCCCAATGGGGCTGCTCTGCGGCGCCTTCACGCTGCTCGCGCTGGTAAGGGTGGTTCCCGGGACGCCGGGGTACTGCGATTGACCGCAGACCTCGAGCTCCGCCCGGCCACCTCACTCTCGCTCGGCGAGCGCGCGGAGCTCTTCACCGCGGCGTACGAGGGCTACGCGATGCCGATGCAGATCGACGCGGCGCGGCTCGAGTGGATGCAGGAGAAGTTCGACTTCGATCTCGACGCGTCGTGGATCGCGTTCCGGGACGGCGAGCCCGTCGGGCTCGTGAACCTCGCCGTCCGCGGAGGGGACGCGTGGATCGGCGGCGTCGGCGTCGTCGCGTCGGCGCGGCGCTCCGGCGTCGGCGAGGCGCTGATGCGCGCCGTCCACGACGAAGCGCGGTGGCGCCGCGTCGAGCGTGTGTGGCTCGAGGTGTTCGACACGAACGCCGGCGCGCGCACGCTCTACAAGAAGCTCGGCTACGCACCCGTGCAGGACGTCGAGGTCTGGACGCTCCCGGCCGCCGAAGGCGAGCACACCGGGCGCGAGGTTCCCGCGGCCGAGGCCGCGGCTGAGCTGCCCGAGCGGCACGAGCCGTGGCAGCGCGCCGCAGGAACCCTCGCCCACTACGACGATGTCCGCGGCCTTCGCACCGACGGCGGCGCGATGCTCTTCTGCGTCCGCTCGACGGCACAGCTGCAGCAGTACGCCGGCGAGCCCGGGCCTCTGCTCGAGGCGCTCCGCACCTTCGGGGACGTCTACATCCTCAATCTCCCGGCCGAGGACCCGGCAGCGACGGTGCTGAGAGAGCTCGGCGGCTCGGTCGTCGTCCGGCAGCACGAGATGCTGCTCGAGCTCTGACGGAGCTCCGGGCACTAGACTCGATCGACGTGCGGATCGCGCTCGTCACGCCGTTCGCCTGGTCGCAACCGCACGACGTGAACGAGCACGTGGACGGGCTCGCTCGCGAGTTACGGCGGCGCGGCCACGCGGTCACGATCCTGGCTCCGTCGAACCGGGCCCGCGACCTCGCGGCCGGACGGCGGGCACTGCTCGGCAACGTGGCAGATCGGGAGCTGATCGCGATCGGCCCGGCCGTACGGATCTCCCGGCGCAGCCGGATGGGCGTCCCGGTCGGCGTCCGCGCCAGCCTCTCGCTCGCGCTCGCCAAGGGCAAGTTCGACGTCGTGCACGGCTTCGAGCCAGGGCTGCCGAGCCTTTCGTACCTGGCGCTGCGGGATTCTGCCGCGCTCGGGGCCGCGACGTTCTTCTCGGCCGAGCGGCTCGGCTACCCGCCCGGCCGCGCGCAGCGGGAGCGCTTGCTCGGCCGCGTCGACGCGCTGCTCGCGACGAACGAGGAGGTCGCCGACGCCGCAGCCGTGCGCTTCCCCGGCCGCTACGAGCTCGTGCCGCACGGCATCGATCCCGAGCTGTTCGCTCCGGGCGAGAAGAGACGGCTCGTCGTGATGGAGTGGCGGCAGACGGAGCGGCCACTCCTGCGTGCGCTCGTCCGCGAGCTCGCGGAGCAACCCGGCTGGGAGCTGGTGCTGCTGCGCACGCGGATCCCTGCGTCGCGGCCGGGCATCTCGCACAAGCTGCGCGGCAGGATGCGCGTCCGCACCGCGCGCACGGGAGCCGCCCGCGCAGAGCTGTTCCGCGCGGCCTCGATCTTCGTGCCGGCCGCCGAAGGGCTCCCGCGTCTCATCGCAGAGGCGCAAACTGCCGGCGTCGCTGTCGCCGCACCCCCGGGGCGCGCCGAACAGCCCGAGCTCGCCGCCGCCGAGACGGCGCGGATGATCGAGGACGAAGCCTTCCGCTCACGGAAAGCCGCAGAGAGCCTCGAGGCAGCGAAGGCGCAGACCACCGAAGCGCTCGCCGATCGGGTGGAGGCGATCTACGATCGCGTCGCGTCGCGTCGGCGCAGCAACACTTCCCGCCGGCCGCTCGAAGAGCGTGACTGGCTCGTGGCCGATCTCCACCTGCACACGAGCTGGTCGCACGACTGCTCGATCGACGTCGACGAGCTACTCGACCAAGCCGAGGCGCAGGGGCTCGGCGCAATCGCGGTCACCGACCACAACGTCTTCGGCGGCGCGCTCGAAGCGGTCGAGCGCGCCCGCGGCCGCCGCCTCGTCGTCATCCCCGGCGAGGAGATCAAGACAGCGGAACAGGGAGAGGTGATCGGGCTCTTTTTGCGTGAGGAGATCCCGCGCGGCATGTCGTTCGGGGACACGGTCGCGGCGATCCGCGCCCAGGGCGGGCTCGTCTATCTGCCGCACCCGTTCGACCGGATGCACGCGATCCCCGAGCCCGCGACGCTCCACCGCCACCTGGCCGAGATCGACGTGTTCGAGGTCTACAACGCGCGGCTCCTGTTCGAGGCATACAACGAGGAAGCGCTCCGCTTCGCGCGCAAGTACAACCTCAAGCCCGGCGCCGGGTCCGACGCACACGTGCTCGCCGGTGTCGGCACGGGCGCCGTCCGCATGCGCCGCTTCAGCGGCCCGGAGGAGTTCCTCGTCTCACTCCACGACGCCGAGGTGCTGCGCCGACCGAAGTCGCTCGTGTACCTGCAGGGCCTGAAGTGGGTCGCGCAGGCGAAGGAGCGCGTGCGCTAGCAGCGCGCGGGCAGAGTCGCCCGGACGATCATCTCCGGCCCCTCGAAGCGCAGGTCGAGCCGGCCGAGCACGCGTTTCAGGAGCGCAAAAGCCGCGCCATTGTCGCTCCTTACGAGCGCGGTCACCTCGACGACGCCGGCTGCGCACGCGTCGTTGACGAGCTCCTGCGTGAGCGCCGAGCCGATGCCCCGGCCCTGATAGGCGTCCGCGACCTCGAAGGCGATCTCGGCGCTGGTGCCCGAGCGCACCAGCCTCGCGATCGCCACCGGCTCGGGATCGCCGTCGACGTAAGCGACAAGTGCGTGGTGCGCCGCGCCGACGGCGGCGAGCCAGCGCAACTCCTGCTCCCCCAACCGCGGCTTGGCAGCGTGGAAGCGCGCCCGCCTGGAGTCTTCGCCAAGCCGCTCGAAGACGGCTTGGACCGTGGCCGTGTCGCCGCGCGGAAGCGGCCTGACGAGGAGCTCCGGTCCGCGTTTCGCCTTCACGACACGCGAACGAGCGAGCCAGGCTCTTCCCGAGCCAAGGAACGGATGCGCTGATCCCGAATTCCGTCTCCGGGGCATCCTGTGACCGTGGCGAACGACGAAATCTACGAGAAGTACCTGCAAAAGGCGATCACCGAGAGCAACGCGCTCGGTGACGAGCTTGCGCATGCGTCCGGCGGCGCGCGCGTCCCGGTGCTCGGCTCCGGTCACCCACTCGCCGACGTCTTCCTGCTCAAGTACTCGCCGCAGGCGTCGGAGCTGCAGGAGGGAGTCGCGTTCTACGGCCGCGCCGGCAACGCGCTGCTCAAGTCGCTGCAGCGCCTGCACGTCGACCCGATGGCCATCTACGGGACGAATTGCCTCAAGTTCGCCGGCGGCGACGAGGACGAGTCGCGGCCATTCCTCTTGCGCGAGCTGCACATCGTCCAGCCGAAACTCGTCGTCGCGATGGGCGAGCCCGCCCTCGCCTTCCTGAACGCCGCGCAGTTCCCGCTCTCGCGCGAGCTCGATCTGGTCGACGGCGAGCTCCAGGAGTACACCCCGACGATCCAGGGGCTCGTTACGCCCGACATCGACGAGTCGCTCGACGAGCAGCCGGCGAAGACCGCGTTCTGGAACGCCTTCAAGGTGCTCGGCGAGTGGTGGAGCCAGACACCTCCGTACTGAGCCGTCGCGCCGCGGCCTTCGTCGCTCTCCTTGCTGCGGTCGTGACGTGGGACGCCGTCGCGCCGCATCTGGACGCGGTCTCGGTCTGGCCGACGGTCGCGATCATCGCAGCCGGCGTGCTCCCGGCGACGATGGGCCTGATCCTGGTCGCGCTGCCGGTCTGGTCGCGGCGCCGGATCGTGACCGTCGCGCTCGTCGTGTTCGCCGCCGCCGCGGTCGTGACCTGGGCGGCGGACGCACACCTCGCCGCGAACTTCTGCAAGCTCGCCGCGTACACGTGCTCCGGCTGGGTCTTCCTGGCGCTGTTCGAGGAGTTGAGCTGGGTGCTCCTGATCGCGCTGATCATCCCGTTCGTCGACGCAATCTCGGTCGCCGCGGGGCCGACACACACCATCGTCACCCACCACATTCAGGTCTACTCGGCCGTCGCGGTCGCGTTCGTCGCGCCGGGTGGACGTGCAGCCGGGCTCGGTCCGCCCGACGTCCTGTTCTTCGCCCTGTTCCTCGCCGCCACGGTGCGCTGGCAGCTACGCCCGGTTTGGACGTGGCTCGCGATGACCGGGATGTACTCGCTCACGCTTGTGATCGCCAATGCGACGGACGTCAGCGGCCTCCCCGCCCTGCCGTTCCTTTCCTTCGGCTTCCTCGTCGCGAACGCCGACCTGCTCTGGCGGCGCTTCAAGCCGCGGCGGGCCTAGTTCTGGTCCTCGTCGCCGCGAAGAGCCTCGCGTAGGCCGTGCTCGTCGCCTGGATCGGGATCGTCGACCGGCTCCGGCACCGGGTCGCCCTTCACGCGGTGCAGAGGGTCGGCCTTTTCGCGCCGGAACCCCAGCGTGAACGGCCCGAGAAACCCGCCTGCTGCTCGCGGACGGCTTCTTTGTCGAGCTCCTGCAATGCGACCTCGCGCGTCACCTCGTCGAGCTTCTTCTCGGCCGCGATCTCCTGCGGCGATTCCTTCTTCCGCTTGAACGGCCACATGCCCGGATCCTACGAGGCGTGCTCGAGCAACGCCACGGCCTCGACGTGCGGCGTGTGCGGGAACATGTCCACCGGCGTCACGCGGCGGAGCTCGTACCCGTAGTCCCCGCGTAGCGCCTTGAGGTCGCCGGCGAGCGTCGTCGGGTTGCAGGAGACGTAGACCAGCCGCGGGGCGCCGATGCGGCCGAGCCGCCGCAGCGCCTTGCCGGCCAGGCCCGCGCGCGGTGGGTCGACGACGACGACGTCAGGTGGTCCGGAGCGCTCGAGCAGCTCCTCGACCACCTCGCCGACGTTGCCTGCAAAGAAGGCCGCGTTCGTGATCGTGTTGAGCTCAGCGTTCTCGAGCGCGCACGCCACCGACTCCTCCGAGACCTCGATCCCCCACACCGTCAGCGCGTCGCCCGCGAGCGAGAGCCCGATCGTCCCGATCCCGCAGTAGAGATCCCAGACCGTCTGGTCGCCCGTCAGCCCGGCGGCCTCGCGCGCCAGCGCGTAGAGCCGCTCGGCCATCGCGGTGTTCGTCTGGAGGAACGCGTTCGGCCGAACTCGGAAGCGAAGCCCGCAAAGCTCCTCCTCGATCCACTCGTCCCCCCAGAGCAGCTTCGTCGGGAGGTTCGTCACCTCGGCCGGCGTGTCGTTGATCGACCAGTGGATCGAGCGCACCTCGCGGAAGCGGCGAAGGACGTCGACGAGGTAGCCGATCTCGAACCGCTCGCCGGGCGCCGTCACGAGCTGGACGAGCGCCTGGCCGGTGTTGCGGCCCTGCCGGACGGCGAGGTGGCGGAGGTAGCCGCTCCCGTCAACCTGCGAGTACGGCTCGAGGCCCTCCTCACGAGCCCACGCGCGCACGGCGTCGCGGATCCCGTTCCCCAGGTCGTCGGTGAGCCAGCAGCGCTCGATCTCGAGCACCTCGTCCCAGCGGCCGGCCCGGTGGAAGCCGAGCGCCGCTCCATCGGGAGTCGCGGTGAACGAGTACTCGAGCTTGTTGCGGTAGTGGAAGATCTCGGGCTCGCACGGGACGATCTGCTCGAGCGGCGGCTCGGCGATGCCCGCAAGGCGCTGCAGCGCATCGCGGACCTGCATCTGCTTCTGCTCGAGCTGCGCCTCGTACGCGAGATCCTGGAAGCGGCAGCCGCCGCAGGCGGGGAAGTGGGTGCAAGGCGCCTCGACCCGCTCGGGGCCCGGCTCGAGCACCTCGGTCGCGAGCGCCTCGGCGTGGCTGCGCTTGACCTTGGTGACGCGCGCCCGGACACGGTCGCCGGGGAGCCCGCGCCGCACGAAGACGACAAAGCCGCCGAGCCGCGCGACTCCGTTGCCTCCGAACGCGAGCGACTCGACGTCGAGCTCGAGCTCGTCGCCTTTGGCGACGGGCGCCGCCACGGTCAGCTCAGCGTCGCAACGTAGATCTTGCGCTCGCGCGGCCCGTCGAACTCGCAGAAGAAGACGCCCTGATACGTGCCGAGGGCAAGCCCTCCTTCGCGCAGCGGGATGAGCACCTGCGGGCTCGAGGCGAGCGAGGCGCGCGCGTGGGACGGAGCGTTCGGGCCGTCCTCGTCGTCGTGGCGCCATTCCCAGTCGTCACCCACGACGCGGTGGAACGCGTTCTCGAGGTCGGTCACGAGCTCTGGATCGATCCGCTCGTTGATCGCGACGCCGGCGGTCGTGTGCGGGACGTAGACGAGAGCCGCCGAGGCGCCGTTCGTCCCGCCGAGCGCGTCGCGGACGAGATCGGTGATCTCTATCAGCTGCGTCTTCCGGTCGGTCTTGAGGGAGATCTCGTGCACGGGTCTATCCTACGAACCCGCATGGCGGAGCCGCTTCAGCAACGGGAGATCGACGAGCTCAGCGCCGACGCCGACCGCTTCATCGCGGAGCTCGACGAGGAGTCGTACCTCCATTTCGCCGGGCACAAGGAGACGTACGACCTGTCCCCGATCTACGAGCGTCACGAGCGCCTGACGCAGCTCGACACCGCGCTCGGGCTCGGGGCTTCGGTCGACGGCGATCGCCGCCGGCGCGAGCTGTGGAGGTTCGCCTGCGAGGGCTATCTCGGCAACTTCGTCCGCGAGGAGGCCGAGCGGGTCGCCGAGCTCGAGGCGACGCTGACCACGACGGTCGACGACGAGGAGATCCCGTACCGGATGCTCAGGCCGCGGCTGATGAACGAGGATGACCGCGGCGTCCGGGAGCGGACCGAGGCGGCGAGGAACGAGCTCACCGAAGAGCACCTGAACGCGCTCGAGCTGCAGGCGGCGCAGGTCGTCCAGCGCGAGACCCAACGGCTCGGTGCCCCGAGCTACGCCGAGCTGTACCGGAACTTCGGCTTCGGGCTCGACGACCTCGCCGAGCAGTGCCGCCGGCTGCTGGCGGAGACCGAGGGCCTCTGGGAGGAGACGGGCGACCGGTTCTTCCGCTCGCGCGTCGGCCTCGGTCTCGGAGACGTCGCGCGGTGGGACGTCGGGCGGGCGTGGCGCGGCGTCGCGTGGGACTCGGCGTTCCCGGCCGATCGGATGCTGCCCGCGCTCGAGGGCACGCTCGCCGACCTCGGCATCGAGCTCCGTGCGCAGCAGAACGTCGAGCTCGACCTCGAGGAGCGGCCGAGCAAGGACCCGCGCGCTTTCTGCTCGCCGATCGAAGTGCCCGGGCGCGTCGTGCTCGTGCTCAAGCCGCAGGGCGGGCCGAACGACTGGCGGGCGCTCTTCCACGAGGCCGGGCACACGGAGCATTTCGCCCACACGAATGCGTCGCTCTCCCCCGAGGAGCGTCGACTCGGCGACAACGCCGTCACCGAAGGCTGGGCCATGCTCCTGGAGTACCTGACGACCGATCCGGTCTGGCTCGAGCGGCGCCTCGACTTTCCGCGGCCGCACGAGTTCGCCGCAGAAGGGGCGGTGCAGCTCCTCTGGGTCGTCCGGCGCTATTGCGCGAAGCTCCTCTACGAGCTCGAGTTCCACGCCGCGGAGGATCCGACCGCGCTGCGCCCGAGGTACGTGGAGCTGCTCGGCGACGCGACGAAGGTGAAGCCGGCCGCCTCCGACTACCTCGGGGACATCGACGGCGGCTTCTACGCCTCGGCGTACCTGCGCGCCTGGGCGTTCGAGGCGCAGCTGCGCGCGTATCTCCGCGAGCGCTTCGGCAACGCGTGGTTCTCGCAGCGCGAAGCCGGCTCGCTGCTCCGCGAGCTGTGGGCCGAGGGCCAGAAGCCGACCGCCGACGAGCTCCTCGCCGACGTGACGGGCGAGAAGCTCGAGCTCGCTGCGGTCGGCGATCGCATCCGAGAGGCACTCGCCGCGGTCTGAGGCCGCGACGAAGGCCGATGCTCCCGCTGCGCGACAGCGTTCCCGGCCGCACGACGCCGTTCGTGACGGTCGGCCTGATCGTCGCAAACCTCCTCGTCTGGTTCTGGGAGCTGAAGGGTCCCGGCGTGGACGTGCACGTCTTCCGCGACGGCTTCTACCCGTGCGCGCTGCACGGGCCGTGCCATCTGCCGCAGGGCTTCCACACGCTGCCCTGGTACGAGGGCGTCTTCACCGGCATGTTCATGCACGCGAGCTGGGAGCACATCCTCGGCAACATGCTCTTCTTCTGGATCTTCGGCAACAACGTCGAAGACGCGCTCGGCCATGTCGGCTTTCTTTTCTGGTACCTCGCGGCCGGCGTCGCCGCGATGGCCGTCCAGACCTTCGTGACCCTGCAGTTCGCGGGCGTGAATGCCGCGAGCATCCCGAACATCGGCGCGAGCGGCGCGATCGCGGGAGTGCTCGGCGCCTACTTCGTGCTCCTCCCGCGCGCGAAGGTGCTGACGCTGATCTTCATCGGGATCATCTTCATCCGCGAGATCCCGGCGATCTGGTTCCTCGGCATCTGGATCGCGCTGCAGGCATGGACGGGCGGGCTCTCGCTACTCCACCCGCAGTCGGGCGGCGGCGTTGCGTTCTTCGCCCACATCGGAGGGTTCGCGTTCGGGCTGGCGACCGGTCTCGCCGTTCTCGCCACGCAGCGGAGCCGGCGACAACCGCGCGAATATCAGCTCCGTTAACGCTGAGGATTTGCGCGGAATGCGACGGGCATGCCGTCCGTTGTAGACGGCATGCGCACTCTTGAAGAGATCCACACCGAGATCGAAATCCTCAGCGAAGAGCGGACTGCGCTCTGGCACAAGCTCTCCGACCAGCACGACCCGGAGGTGCGGGCCGAGATCCATGCGATCGACGCGCAGCTCGACCGTCTGTGGGACGAGCACCGCGCCGTCCGGGCGACGCTGCGATTCGGCGAACGCGAGAAGATCGTCGCCCGCGCGCGCGTCGAAGAGCGCCTCGAGCGCGCGGCGTAAAGCCGAGCCGGTTTCGTCACTACACTGAAGCTCTCCCGGGGCGTTAGCTCAGCTGGGAGAGCGCCGGCTTTGCAAGCCGGAGGTCACCGGTTCGATCCCGGTACGCTCCACT
>JAICJI010000038.1 GCA_025928515.1 Thermoleophilia bacterium | reverse complement strand
TTTCGAGTAGCGGGGGCAGGATTTGAACCTGCGACCTCCGGGTTATGAGCCCGGCGAGCTACCTGACTGCTCCACCCCGCGTCGCGGCCTCGATTGTAGCACCCTCGTTACCTTTGTCCCCGTGTGGGACTGGGCCATCTGGGGCGCGCTGCTCGCAGCGGGAGTCGCCGGCAGCGCTGCGCTCGCGCTCGTCGCAATCCGCGTACGGCAGGCGTGGCGCGGGCTCGAGGCCGTCCGCCGGGACGTCGTCGACCGGCTCGGCGACCTCGCGGCAGCCGGTGAGGTGACGGCCGAGAAGGTCGCCGTGGCCGGAGACACCGTCGAGCTGCAAGAACGTCTTGGCCGGCTTCGTGTCTCGCTCGCACGCCTGGCCGTCCTGCGCGCGGCGATCGACGAGGTCGAGGACACGTTCGGGCACGTCACGGCGGTGGTCCCGCGCAAATGATCGTCGCGGCGATCGACCAGGGCACGAACACGACGCGCCTCCTCGTCGGCGATGTCGAGGACGGGCGCGTCGGAGAGCTGCACCGCGAGACCCGAATCACACGGCTCGGCGAAGACGTCGACACGCGCCGTCGCCTCCTCCCCGTCCCGATCGCCCGCGTCCGCAACACCCTCTCCGACTACCGCCGCACAGCCGAGTCGCTTGGCGCCGAGCGCACCCTGCTCGTCGCGACCAGCGCCGTCCGCGACGCGGAGAACGGCGAGGCGTTCCTCGGCGAGATCGAGTGGAGCTACGGGTTCGTCACACGGCTGCTCTCCGGCGGCGAGGAGGCGGAGATGACCCGACGCGGGGTCGGCGCGCTCGGCGCGACGACGCTGCTCGTCGACATCGGCGGCGGCTCGACCGAGCTCGTTTTCGGCGACGTCAACAGCAGCCTGCCGCTGGGCTCGGTGCGCTTCACCGAGCGGCACGGCGAAGACGTGGACGCCAGCGTCGAGGCTGCTCGCGCGCTCCTTCCGGCGCTGACACCGGAGGACGCGGTCGGCGTGGCGGCGACAATCACGACGCTGGCCGCGCTCGACCTCGGCCTCGGCGAGTACGACCGCGCTCGCGTGCACGGACACCTCCTCACGCGAGACCGTGCGCGCACCCAGCTGCAGCGGCTCGCGGCACTGCCGCTCGACGAGCGGCGGCGAGTGCCGGCACTCGATCCGGAACGAGCGCCGGTGATCGTCGCCGGCGGCGCGATCCTCCTTGCGATCCTCGACGCATACGAGCTCGAGTCGATCCGGGTCAGCGAGCGAGACCTGCTCGACGGCGCGGCGCTCGCCGCGGCCGAGCTCCCCGAGCCCGAAGAGGGCGCGGCGCCTCCCGGCGCCTACACCTGCTGCTAGAGCACTACTGAGCCGGGCTCCGGCTCGTCCTCCGGCGGCTCGTCCTCGGCGAGGCGACGCTGCACGACGGCGCGGGAGAGGACTCCGACGAGCCGGCCTTCCGCCTCGACCACGGGGACCCGTTCGAGATCGTGCTCCTCGAGAAAGTGGAAGGCGCCGTCGAGCTCGAGACCGGCGTCGAGGGTGAAGTTCGGCGGCTCGGCGATCTCGCGCAACGTGACGCTGCCCGGATCGCGACCCGCAGCGACCACCTCTCGCACGAGCGTCTTCCGCGTCACGACGCCGAGCAGCCGCCCGCCGTCATCCGTTACGAAGATGGCCCGCACCTCGCCGGTCTCCGCGAAACAGCGGCCAGCCTCTTGCGCGCTCGCGCCTGCGGCGAGCGTCGTCGGCTCGGGCACCATCGCGTCGCGGACGGTCTCGGGACTCATCGGACGCATTCTCGCGATTTACGGGTAGATACCGCGAGCCTCGAGCGCCGCAGCCACCTCGCGGATCGCCGCCACCATCGCGGCCTGCCGCAGCGTGATGCCCTTGTCCTCCGAGACCGAGTAGACCCGATCGAGGGCGTCGCTCATCTTCTCGGACAGCTTGCGCCGGATCTCGTCGCGGTCCCAGAACAGCCTGCCGAGATCCTGTACCCATTCAAAGTAGGAGACCGTGACACCGCCGGCGTTCGTGAGGATGTCCGGCACGACCGGGATCCCACGCTCGCCGAGGATCTCGTCCGCCTCGATCGTGGTCGGCCCGTTCGCGCCCTCGACGACGAGGGACGCATGCACGCGATCGGCGTTCGCACTCGTGAGCTGATCCTCTCGGGCAGCGAGGACGAGGACGTCGCAGGGGAGCTCGAGGAGCTGTTCGTTCGTGATCCGCTCGCAGCGCTCGTAGCCTTCGAGCGACCCGTGCTCGACGACGTACGCGTGGAGGGCCGGGACGTCGAGGCCACGCTCGTCGTGCAGGCCCCCCGAGACGTCCGAGACCGCGACCACGAGCGCACCGCGCTCGTGCAGCTCCGACGCCGCGACGCCGCCGACGTTCCCGAAGCCCTGCACGACGCACGAGCGTCCCGCGAGCTCGTAGCCGAGACGTCGCGCGGCTTGCTCGGCGACCATCACGACACCCGCGCCGGTGGCCTCCCGGCGGAACACCGAGCCGCCGATCGAGATCGGCTTGCCCGTCACGACCTCGGGCACGGCGTAGCCGGTCTGCATCGAGTAGGTGTCCATCATCCAGGCCATCGTCTGCTCGTTCGTCGCCATGTCGGGCGCGGGGATGTCCGTCTGCGGGCCGAAGTCGCGGATCAGCTCCGAGGTGAAACGGCGCGTGAGCTTCTCGAGTTCGCGCGGCGTCAGCGCATGGGCGTCGCAGCGGATGCCGCCCTTCGCGCCGCCGTACGGCAGACGGAGCAGCGCGCATTTCCACGTCATCCAGGTGGCGAGGGCCGCGCATTCGCCGAGCGAGACCTCGGGGTCGTAGCGGATGCCGCCCTTCGTCGGGCCGAGCACGGTCGAGTGCTGCACGCGGTAGCCGGGGAAGATCTCGACGGAGCCGTCGTCGCGGCGGAGCGGCACGCTGACGATGACCGCGCGCTCGGGGAAGCTGAGGCGCTCGGCGACCATTTCCGAGACACCCGTGTAGGGAAGCGCCTGTTCGTATTGGGCCCGCGCCATGCGAAACAGCGGGGTGTCCCACTCGAGGACCGGCTCGGCCTGGGACGCATCCAGCTCGGACACGCGGCTGAGTGTACGGTCGGGCGTCAGACGGCTGCTCGCCTGGGGCCTCCCCGCGCCTCCACCCACCTTCGAGCCTAACGCGAGAAAGTGCGCGTGTCCGTGACGGAATCGTCGCGAGACGCGGCCGGCTCCGAGGCCTCGCCCGCAGCCGGCCGGAGGATGCTCCGGCCCTCCATCTCGGGGGGCACGGGTTCCCCCAGCAACTCGAGCAACGTGGGCGCCACGTCCCGAAGGGCGCGCGCCGGGCCCGGCCCGGCGGGCACCTCGTCGGCGACCAGGACATAGAGCCCCTCGTGCGCGTGGTTCGCGTCGTCCGGCCCCGTGTCGTTCTCGAACACGTGCACAGTCCCGGTGCCCACCTGGCCGACACTGCGCCAGTAGAGGTCGCCGAAGTAGACGAGGAGATCGGGCGCGATCCCGCGCACCTCCGAATACAGCTCTTCCGGCCGGTGCGCAACGGTGCCGATCGGCCGGCCCTGGTCGTCGCCGAGCGCCTCGAGCCGCTCCTTAAGCTCGCTCCGCACCCGCTCGTAGTCGTCGGGGGCGACGATTCCGTCGGGCTCACGCCCCTCGACGTTGAGGAAGAGACGGCAGTAATACCCGCCTTCGCCCCACGCGACGGTGCGCGACCAGTCGATGAGGTCGGGCGTGAGCCGGCTAGGTTCAGTCGGCTCCTCACGCAGCACGAGATAGCCCTCCTGGCGCAGCCACTCGTTGACGCAGATTCCGCCGTCCATCCGCTTCGCGCCGTGGTCCGAGACGACGAGCACCGCCGTCTCGTCGTCCGCGAAGCGCAGGAGGCCGGCGATCTTGGCGTCGAGGCGCTTGTAGTAGTCGAGCATCGCGTGCTCGTAGGGATTGCCCGCCTGGTAGAGCCGATGCTCAGGATCGGTGAAGCGCCAGAAGCCGTGATGGATGCGGTCGGTGCCCATCTCGACCATGAAGAAGAGGTCCCACGGCCGCGTCTCGAGGAGGTGCTCGGCGAGCCGGAACCGCTTCTCCGTCATCTCCTCGATCTGGTCGAGGAGGCGGTCCTTGTCATCGGACCGGAAGTTCTCGACGTCGACCATGTAGTGGCCGACGACTCGCTCGATCTCGTCCTTCAGCTCGGGCGGGTACGTGTAGCGGCTGGTCTTTGTGTCGGGGGTCAGGAAGCACGAGACCATCTGACCGTTCACTCGGCTCGGTGGGTACGTCTGGGGCACGCCGAGCACGATCACGTCGCGCTCCTTCGCCGAGAGGATGTCCCACACGCGCGGCACCTGTACCGCCCGCGAGTCGGCGAAGACGAGCTGGTCGTACGAGTGGTCCTTGCGGTTGCGGAAGCCGTAGTAGCCGAGCGAGCCCGGGCTCCGCGACGAGGTCATGACCGACCACGCCGGCACCGTGATCGGCGGGTCGCAGGAGCGAAGCACGCCGAACGCGCCCCGCTCGGTGAGCGAGCGGATCGTCGGCAGCTCCGGCAGCCAGCGGTCGAAGACGAGCTGCGGCGCGGCGCAGTCGAGCCCGATCACCATCACGCGCTTGGCCATGGAAACCAGGCTAGTCGCGAGGGAGCCCGAAGCGTTCCGCTGCCAGCCCGGCGAGCTCCCCGGCCGAGAGGCAGACACCACCCCGCTCGCGCACCGCGTCGATCGTCTCGAAGTAGAGCCGATCCCAGCCGCGCGCGCTCGGCCCGTCGAAGCGCTCGGGATGCCAGAGGATCGAGAACCCGCCCCCGTGCTCTGCAGCCCAATCGAGCAGCTCGAACACGCGGGGCTTCGCTTCCGCAGCCGACAGTCCGGCGTACCGCTCCTCGGCGAGGGTTGCATCCATCACGGCGAGGGGCACCTCGACGAGGTCGGCCGGGCGATCGGCGGCGAAATCCCAGGGTCGGAACGGGTGCGCGATGCCGGCGCGGAAGCCGAGCGCGTCCGGGAAGCCGAGCGACGTGTCGTAGCGGAACCCGAGGCCGGCGAGCGGGGCGAGATTCCGGTGCGGATCGACGCGGAGGTAGTGGTAGCGGTGTCCGAGGAGCGGCCCGTCGAGTTGCGCAAGGAGCACGCGCTCGCGCGCAAGGCGATCGAGCTCGTCGGCGGCGAGGTAGCTGCCGTGGAGCCCGACCTCGGCGCCCGACTCGAGCAATGTCTCGACGAGCCGCGGCCGAAGCTGATCGTAGGTCTCCGGCGCGACACCGTCGGCTCGGTGACCGTGGCCGGCCAGCAGGAAGAACGTCGACCGGGCGTCGTGCTCGCGCTCTTCGGCGACGATCTCCGCGAAGCGCCAGTTGGGATCGGTGCCGCGGAGCTTGTGCACCGGCACACGCGCGAGCCCGCTCGCTTCGTGCACCGCCGGGCCCACGCGCCCGGCCAGCGCATGGCTCTTCAGCCGCGCTGCTGCACCGAGGACACCGATCCGCGTCCAACGCCACGGGACGTCGACGTCGTGCGTGAGCGCGACGGCGAACCGCGCTTCGCGATAGCGCGGCGGCTCGACGCCGAGCTCTCGGCGAAGCCGCTCGAGCGGCGGGTCGAGCGGATCGAGGCACGAGGACGTGGCCGGAAACCGCCCGTGCCGGTCGCGCTCGGCGCCCTGCTCCTCGACCCGCGCGAGGTGGAAGAAGCTTGCCGCCAGCGCGTCTCCCTCGGGAAGCTCGCCGCGCTCGACCGCCTCCCATGCCTCCGCGTGGTACGGCACGTCCCCGCCGAGCCGCAACCCCTGCGCTCCCACCATCTCGAGCACCCAGCGGGCGCGCCGCTCGTCCCGCTCGACAATCGGAACGGCGCCCGCCACAGCCGCGAGTCTACGTACCATCGAAGTTCGTGACCGACGAGCCGCAGCAGCAGGCCGCCGCTCGCCGACGGCCCCTCGTCTCGCAGCTTCTCGAGCTGACCCGCCACTCGGCGATCTATGGCATCGGCGGCCTCATGTCCCGGTTCCTCGCCGTCCTCATGCTCCCGCTGTACACGAGCTACGTCTCCACGAAGGACTACGGCCGGATCGAGTTGCTCATGGCCACGATGGCAGTCGCGGTCGTCGTCATCCGGGGCGGTGCCAACTTCGGCTTCATCCGCTTCTACTTCCTGGAGAAAGAGGCGGACTACCGGCGCCGGCTCATCCGCACCGTCTTCTGGGCGCAGATGACCTATTCCACGCTCGTGCTGGCGCTTTGCGTGCTGTTCGCGTCGCCGATCGCGGGCTTGCTCGGAGTGCGCTACACCCCACACTCGCATCTCCAGGGAAGCGGCACGAGTCTCGTGATCGCAACTGCCGTCCTGCTCTGGGCCAACGTCAACTACGCCCAGATGACGAACCTCTTCCGCGCCGAGAAGCGATCCGTCGCGTTCGCGATCGCCACCGTCGCGAACATCCTGATCACCGTCGGCCTCACGGTGATCCTCGTCGTCGTCTACCACGACGGGCCGCTCGGGATCATCGCCGGCAACCTCAGCGGCACGCTCGTCGTGTACGTCGCGCTCCTCACGTACCGCCGGGAGCAGCTCGGCCTCCAATTCGATCCGAAGCTCCTCCGGACGATGAATCGCTTCGGCATCCCGCTCATGGCTGCCGCGCTCGCGATCTGGGTGACGAACTTCGGCGACCGGCTCATGCTCAGCAAGCTCCTGCACGGCACGTACCGGCTCACCCAGCTCGGGCAGTACTCGCTCGCCTACAAGATCGGGTCGGCGATGGTGCTCCTGTTCACCGCCTTCCAGATCGCCTGGCCCGCATTCGCCTACTCGATCGAGGACGAGGGCGAGGCGAAGCGCGCGTATTCCTACGTCCTGACGTACCTCATGTACCTCGCCGCGTGGACAGCGGTCGCGCTGAGCCTCTTCGCACCGTGGCTCGCGCACTACCTCGGCCGAAAGCCGGGCTACTGGCCGGCAGCGAATGCGATCCCGGCGCTCGCGTTTTCGAACGTCTTCTTCGCCGGCTTCGTCGTCGTCACCATCGCGACCGGTCGCATCCGCCAGACGAAGTTCAACTGGGTCGCAGCGACCGCGGCCGCGCTCCTCAACTTCGGGCTCAACCTCTGGTTGATCCCCGCGTACGGGATGCTCGGTGCGGCGTACGCGACTCTCGCCGCATACGTCCTCCTCATGCTCGTCCGGACGTGGAACGCGCAGCGGCTCTATCCCGTCAATTATCAGTGGCGGCGCGTTGCGATCATCCTCCTGGCGGCCGGCGCGCTCACGGGTCTCGGCGAGGCGCTCCACCAATCGCTCGTGCTCGCGTTCGCGCTGACCGCCGCGTATCCGCTGCTGCTCGTGCCGCTCGGCTTCTACCTGCCGGCCGAGCGGAAGCGTCTCAGGCGACTCCTTCCGGCCCATAACTAGACTCGCGCGGATGTCTGGGGAGGGCACGGCCGTCGTCGTCGAGGTCGCATGGGTGAACGGCCTCGCGGCGATCCGCTCACTCGGGCGCAAGGGCCTGCGCGTGCTCGCGGTCGACAACCGGGCGTTCGCACTCGGCCTGCGCTCGCGCTATGCCGAGGCGCGCCTTGCTCCCGATCCGCTCGACGACGAGAGCGGGTTCGTCGCCGCGCTGCGGGCGATCGCGGAGGAGACCGACGACGTGCTGCCGGTGTTCCCGACGCACGACGAGCACCTCAACGCGATCGCGCGCCACGCCGGCGAGCTCGGCGACCGCTATCGGTTCCCGTTCCCGAGCTGGGACGTGCTCGAGAAGATCCAGAGCAAGCGGCACCAGCTCGAGACGGCTGACTCGATCGGCGTCCCGATCCCGCGCACCCTCTATCCGCAGTCGGCCGAGGAGGCGCGCACCGCCGGCGAGGAGGTCGGCTTTCCCCTCATCGTCAAGCCCTCGGCGAACGTCGGCTTTCGCCGCAGCCACAGGCGCCAGCTCTTCCGCTGCGAGACGCCCGCCGAGCTCGACCGCGCGTACGAGCTCGCGGCCCCGCACGAGCCGATGGTGCAGGAGCTGATCCCGAGCGGCCCCGAGGAGATGTGGACGCTCGGCAGCTACCTCGACCGCGACGGCCAGGCGCTCGGCCTCTTCTCCGGCCACAAGCTCAGCCAGACGCGCGGCTACATGGGCAGCGCCCGGGCGGGAGAGGCGCTCTGGGTCGACGAGGTCGTCGAGCAAGGCCTCGCGCTCCTGCGCGCGCTCGACTTCCACGGCATCTCGCAGGTGGAGCTGATGCGCGACCCGCGCGACGGCCGCTACAAGCTCCTCGAGGTGAACCCGCGGCTGTGGCAGTGGCACAGCCTCGCGGCGGCGTGCGGGGTCGACCTACCGTGGATCGCCTATCGCGACCTGATCGGCGACCCGCTGCCTCCTGCGCGGATGCACGGCGACGGCAAGCGCTGGGCGATCACGCTGATGGCCGGCTCGGGCCACGCGATCGAGCGGCCGCCGTACGTCGACGCCGTCTTCGCGCGCGACGATCCGAAGCCGGCACTCGTGCAGCTCGCGCGCCACACCTTGCGCGGCGTCCGCACGATGACCGGAGCGGGGCAGCGTGGCTGAGTCATTGCGGATCCTCGGCGTCGGCGACGCGAAGTCGCGTCACTTCGCCCGCTGGGCAAGGCGGCTCGTGGAGCGCGGGCACGAGGTGCATATCGCCTCCGGCCGCGTCAACCCGCGCGAAGGCGAGCTCGGCGGCCTCCACGTCCACCAGTTCCTCGATCTCGACCCGCTGCTGCGCGTGCCACTGGTGCGCCGCTTCCGGATGGCTCCGGCGCTCGCCGGGCTCGCACGGCGCGTCCAACCGGACATCGTCCACTCCCACTACCTCCTCCCCTACGGCTACTGGAGCGCGCGGGCGGGGCTCGGGCCGCTCGTCGTCAGCCCGTGGGGGAAAGACGCAATCGTCGACGCGTGGCTGTCGCCCGAGGCGGAGAAGCGGGCACGCGTGGCCATCGCCCCGGAGCGCGCGCTGGCGTACGTCGTCAACTCGCAGGCGCTCGAGGACGCGGCGGTGCGGCTCGGCGCCGATCGCGCGAAGTTCCACCGCATCTTCTGGCACGCGCGCATCGACGGCTACTCGCCGGCGCACGCCGATCGCGGCCGCTGGCGTGACCTCGGCTGGCCCGACGACGCCGTCGTCTGCCTGTCGCTGCGCAACTTTCGCCCCTACTCGAACCTCGACATCGTGCTGAAGGCTTTTGCCAAAGCACGAGCGGAGGCCCCGGAGCTGCGGCTCTTCTCGAGCGCGGGCGGCGGCTGGACGCGCACGGAGTTCGACCGCCTCGCCGCGGAGCTGGGCCTCGAGCCGTACATGGCCGTCAAGGACGTCCCCGCCGCCGAGCTTCCTTCCGTGACCGCCTCCGCCGACTTCGCTGTGAGCCTCGCCGACGTCGACTCCTCCCCGGCCTCGCTGCTCGAGACGATGGCGAGCGGCGTGCCGCTCATCATCGGCCGGGCGCCGTCGATGGAGGAATGGATCCAGCAGGGCGAGGGCGGCGAGGTGACAGAGCGGCACGACGTGGACGCGGTCGCGGCCGCGATGGTGCGGCTCGCCCGCGACGCAGAGCTGCGCCGCACGTACGGAGAACGCAACCTCCGCGAGGTCCACGCGCGCTTCGGCGACCCGACCACTCAGCTCGAGCACGTCTACAACGGGGTGCTCGGCCGGTGAAGCGTGTGCTCGCGCTCGCCTTCGACGGCGCGGACTACGACCTCGTCCGCCGCCTCATGGGCGAGGGAAAGCTGCCGACGATCTCGCGGCTGGCGCGCGAGGGTGCGTTCGGGCCGCTCCGCTCGACCGACCCCGCGTTCACCCCGACCGCCTGGTCGACCTTCCTCACGGGCCTGAATCCCGGCGGTCACGGCATCTTCAACTTCACAACGAACCCGAACCGCGGCACGCAGAAGCTCGAGAGCGCCGCGAGCCGAGCCGGCACGCCGATCTGGCGGACGCTCGGCGCCGCCGGGATCCGCTCCGCGTACGTCGGTATCCCGTTCACGTATCCGGCCGAGGAGATCGACGGGATCGTCGTGACGGGCTACGGCGGCCCCGAGCGGCCACAGGTCCTGCCGCAGAGCGCCGAGGAGCGGATCTTCGAGGCGTATCCCGACCTCGTCACGGCTCATCACCCGATGGCGGAGCGCTGGTGGGAGGACTTCCCCGCCTACACCGGCCGGCTGCTCGAACACGCCGAGCAGATGGCCGGCGTCTGCAAGCTCGTCTTCGAGCTCGAGCCCGATCTGCAGCTTCTCGCCGTCGATTTCATGAGCACCGACCACGTCGGCCACCTCGGGTTCGCCCGCTTCGACCCGGAGCACCCCGCCCACGAGTCGACCGGCTCCGGCGACGAGCTGCTCCAGGTCTACCAACGGGTCGACGCGCTCTGCGGCGAGCTGATCGAGGCGGCCGCGGCGCAGTACGGCGAAGAGCCGACCGTGCTCCTCTTCTCCGACCACGGGATGAAGCCGATCTACTGGATGTTCCACCTCGATCGCTGGCTCGAGGAGCGAGGCCATCTCCGCTTCCGCAAGCGCTCGCTGCAGCCGTGGCGGCGCGGGCGGCTCGACTACCTCGCGCGCGTCGACCAGAAGCTCGTGCGGACCGTGCGGTGGTACGGCCGCGCGCTCGACCTCCCGTTCCTGCCGCGCCCGGCGGAGGATCGCGTCTTCGCCGACATCGACTTCGGCTCGACGCGCGCGTACGGCTTCGCCTCGCAGGGACAGGTCTACCTCGGGGAGCTGACCGGAGCACGGCACGATTCCGCGTACAGCGACGCCCTCGCGGCCGAGCTGGCCGAGATCCCGCACCCGGAGACGGGCGAGCCGGCCTTCCGGGTGCTGCGGAAAGAGGAGCTCTTCAACGGCCCGTTCCTGGACAAGGCGCCCGAGCTCATGCTCATCCCGCACGACGAGCGGATCAACGTCGACCCGTCCCGCCGCCGCTGGACGGAGGCGTTCGAGCGGCACGAGCGGCTCGACCCCGAGGTCTCGTACGGCTACTCGGGCCACCACGGGGTGACGGGGATCCTCGCGGCGACCGGCCCGGGGATCCAGCCCGCCGACGTCCCCGAGAGCGCCGAGATCGTCCAGCTGCCCGCCACGATCCTCCAGCTCCTCGGTCTATCGGCCGATGGGCTCGACGGGAAGCCGCTGTCGGCGATCCTCGAGGAAGGCGAAGGAGCGCCCGCCAGCGCGAGGCCCGTCTCGCCCACCGAGCAGCGGGAGACGAGCGACGAGCCCGTCTACTCCGAGGAGGAGGAACGGCAGATGGTCGAGCGCCTCCGCGACCTCGGCTATGAGTAGCGGCCGACGAGGCGGCTACTTTTTCGGCGGATGCCGAGCGGCCAGAGGGCAAAGCAGCAACGGCGCGCGGCTGGGCCTCCACCCGTCCGCTCAAGGGGCGGAAGACGCGGGCTGCTCGCCGGAATGTCGCGGCGCACGCGCCTCATCGGCGGTCTCGCTTTCGGCGTCCTGATCGGCGTCGGCGTCGCGCTGCCGTTGGCGCTCAGCGGCGGTGGAGGCCCCCGCCACGGCTTCGCTCCGCTCTCGACGCTCGGCCACCTCAAGGCCGCACCGCCGCTCGGGCCGCTCGGTCCGGAGGGTCCGCCGCTCGAGCCCGGGCCGAACCTCGCTGCGCCCGGCTCCCCGGCGCCGGGAGCCTCGGTCGACGGGCTCTCTTGCCAGGGCGGCGAGCAGACGCTGTTTCACATCCATGCTCGGCTTACGATCTTCGTGAACGGAGCCTCGGAGAAGGTCCCGTACGGCATCGGCATCGCCGATCCCCAGGCCCAGCAGACCAAGCGAGGCCCGTACGTCGGCAGCGGAGCATGCTTCACCTGGCTCCACACGCACGCAGCGGACGGGATCATCCACATCGAGTCGCCCGTGCAGCGGGCATTCACGCTCGGCGAATTCTTCGACGTCTGGGGCCAGCCGCTCTCGACCACGCAGGTCGGGCCGGCCCAAGGAGCCGTGACCGCGCTGGTCAACCGCAGGGTGTGGCTCGGCGACCCGCGCGACATCCGGCTGAGGGCGCACGCCCAGATCCAGCTCGAGGTGGGCCGCCCGCTCGTCGCGCCGGTGCGGATCACCAACTGGTACGGCAACTAGGCTGCAGCCGTTGAAGCCGCTCGCCTACGTCATCTTCCAGCTCCTCGTGCTCGGTTGGGCAGCCTTTGCCCATATCCGGCGCGACCCGTCGATGACGTACCGGCTCCTCTGGCTCGGAGCCTTCGGCGGCGTGATCGGGCTCGACTACTGGTATTTCGCGAACTTCGCGTATCCCACCGGCTTCAGCTTCTGACGCCGTCCCGCGCGAGCCGGAGACCGACCAGACCGACGAAGACGGCGAAGACGAGCCGGAGCGTCGACGCGGGCAGGGCGAGCGCGAGCAACGCACCGAGCACGCTCCCCGCCGCGCCGACGACGCCGAAGCGAAGCGCGAGCCCGAGGTCGCCGACGCCGCGCCGGCGCAGGGCGAGACTCCCGGCAATGGCCGTCGGCAGGATCACGAGCAGCGAGGTCGCTTCCGCCGAGTGCTGGGAGAAGCCGACCGCGAGGGTGAGGAACGGGACGATGAGCGTCCCGCCGCCGACCCCGAGCAGCCCCGACGCGACGCCGACTACGACGCCGAACGCGACCAGCGCGACGTAGAGCGTCGGCCCGCTCAACCCCGGGCTCCCATCAACACGGCAACGCCGACGAGGAAGGTGCCGAACACGATCTTGAGCAGCCGCTCGTCGATGCGCGCGAGCAGCTCGGCACCGATGCGTGCGCCGACGATCGAGCCGGCGGCGAGCCCGAGCGCCTGCCAGTAGCGCACCTCGCCCGCGACGCCGTACGTGGCGATCCCCGCGATGCTGATCGGGATGATCGCCCCGAGCGAGATCGCGTGCGCGTCGCGCTGCGAGTAGGCGGCCCAGAGCACGAGCAGCGGCACCATCACGATGCCGCCCCCCACGCCGAGCAGGCCCGAGAGGAGGCCGCCGCCGAGCCCGATCGCGAGCAGCTTCGGGTCGAGCGCGAGCGAGTGCAGGTGGGCACGCATGAGCCGCCGGACACTAACGTTTGGCCGGTGAGCTTCTCGACGCGCCCCGAGCTACGTGGGACCTTCGGCATGGTGGCCTCGACCCATTGGCTCGCTTCGGCGGCCGGGATGGCCGTCCTCGAGCAGGGCGGGAACGCGTTCGATGCGGCGGTCGCGGCCGGGTTCACGCTCCAGGTCGTCGAGCCGCACCTCAACGGGCCCGGCGGGGACCTCCCCGCGCTCCTCTGGCCCGCGGGACGCGACCGGCCGCTCGTGCTGTGCGCGCAAGGCCCGGCTCCCGCCGCGGCGACGATCGAGCGCTACCGCGACGAGCTAGGGCTCGACCTCATTCCGGGGACCGGACCGCTCGCAGCGGTCGTGCCCGGCGCCTTCGGCGGCTGGATCGCGATGCTGCGCGAGCACGGGACGATGGAGCTCGCGGACGTCCTCCGCTTCGCGATCGACTACGCCGAGCACGGCTACCCCGTCGTGTCGGCCATCGCCGGCGCGATTCGCGGAGTCGACTCGCTCTTCCGCGACGAATGGACCTCGTCGGCGGAGATCTACCTTCCCGTTCCCGAGCCGGGCGGCCTGCACCGCAACCCGCAGCTCGCCGAGACCTATCGCCGCATCCTCGCGGCGGACGACCCGCTCGAGGCGTGGTACCGAGGCTTCGTCGCCGAGGAGATGGTCGCCTTCCAGGAGCGCGAATGGCTCGACAGCTCCGGCGAGCGTCACGCCGGCCTCCTCACCGAGGATGATCTCCGCGACTGGGCGCCTACGTGGGAGGAGCCGCTCTCGGTCCACTACCACGGCTACGACGTCTACAAGGCAGGCCCGTGGAGCCAGGCGCCGGTGTTCCTCCAGCAGCTCCGCCTCCTCGAAGGATTCGAGCTCGGCGCGATGGGCCACGCGAGCGCCGAGTGGGTGCACACCATCACCGAGTGCGCGAAGCTCGCCTTCGCCGACAGGGAGGCGTGGTACGGCGACCCGGACTTTGCGGACGTGCCCCTGACCGAGCTGCTCTCGCGCGAGTACGCGGAGGAGCGGCGGCGTCTGCTCGGGGACGAAGCCTCAGGCGAGCTGCATCCGGGCTCGCCCGGCGGCCGGGTGCCCCGCTTGCCGCTGCCGGTCACACAGGCGCCGGTCGCCCCGGGTGTCGGAGAGCCCACGCGTGGCGACACCGTCCACGTCGACGTCGTCGACCGCCACGGGAACATGGTCTCGGCGACGCCGAGCGGCGGCTGGCTCTACGGAGCGCCGGTGATCCCCTCGCTCGGCTTCTGCCTCGGCACGCGGGCGCAGATGTTCTGGCTCGAGGAAGGCCTGCCCAACTCGCTCGAGCCCCGCAAGCGCCCGCGGACGACGCTCTCACCGACGCTCGCCGCGCGCGGCGGAGAGCCGTATGTCGCGCTCGGCACGCCGGGCGGCGACCAGCAGGACCAGTGGACGCTGCACGTCTTCCTCGCCCACGTCCACCACGGTTTCGACCTGCAGGAGGCGATCGACGCGCCGAACCACCACACCGAGGCGTTCCCGTCGAGCTTCTATCCGCGCGAGACCGTTCCCCGGCACGTCGCGGTCGAGGAACGCGCCGGACAGGACACGATCGACGGGCTCCGTGACCGCGGGCACGACGTGGAAGAGAGTGGCCCGTGGACGCTCGGACGCGTCACCGCCGTCGCACGCGAGCCGGGCGGGATCCTCAAGGCCGGCGCCAACCCGCGCGGCCGGCAGGGCTACGCGGCGGGTCGCTGAGGCCGCAGCAGAGGTTCCATTGCATCCGTACACGCAGGCGCTGCTCTCGGCGGCGCCTGTGCGAGCCGGTCCGAGGTCGTCTAGCCGCAACAAACTCATCGACTTCTCACCACAGACGCGACAATGGGGTCATGCGCGTTCTCGTGGTCGAAGACGAGAAGAAGCTGGGCGAGCTGCTCGGTCGCGGGTTGCGGGAAGAGGGCTACGCCACCGACGTCGCCGACCAGGGCGAGGACGCTCTCTGGATGGCGCGAGCCGTTCCTTACGACGCGATCGTCCTCGACGTGATGCTGCCCAGAGTCGACGGCTTCGAAGTTTGCGTGCAACTGCGAGGCGCGGGCATCTGGACTCCGGTTCTCATGCTCACCGCCCGCGACGCGGTCGAAGACCGCGTCAGCGGCCTCGACGTCGGAGCCGACGACTACCTCACGAAGCCCTTCGCGTTCGAGGAATTGCTCGCACGGCTGCGCGCATTGACGCGCCGGACCGCGGTGGAACGGCCGCCGGTACTGACGGTCGGGGATCTCCGCCTCGATCCGGGCTCTCACCGGGCATGGCGCGGCGAGACCGAGGTCGACCTCTCGACGAAGGAGTTCGCCCTGCTTGAGCTGTTCATGCGGAGACCGGGGATCGCGCTCACGCGAACACAACTCCTCGACGGCGCTTGGGACATGGCCTTCGAGAGCCGCTCGAACGTCGTCGACGTCTACGTCCGCTACCTCCGCGAGAAGATCGACCGCCGCTTCGGCTGTGACTCGATTGAGACCGTGCGGGGAGTCGGCTACCGGCTGCGCACGGAGGCGTGAACCGCCTGCCGATCAGAGTCCGGCTGACGCTTGCCTTCGCCGCGGCCATGGCCGCCGTGCTGGCAGGAGTCGGGCTTTTCGTGTACCACCGCGTCGGAACGGAACTGCTCAGCACGGTCGACCAGACTCTTGCCGCGCAGTCGCGTGAGGCGCTGTCCCACACGCGCATCGACGTCGATGCCGGCGGCGGAACGACTCTCGCGCAGGTCTTCCGCTCGAACGGCTCGATCCGGAGATCCGAACCGGTGCGAATGCGGCCTCTGGTCTCCCGAGGCGTGCTCGCGGCGGCGTCGGCGACCGGGAGAGTTTGGCTCGACCGGCAGCTGCCGGGCCGTCGCGGTGAGTGGCGGCTTCTGATCGTCCGGTCTCCGGCGGGAACCACCGTCGCCGTCGTGGCTCGTTCGCTGACGCCGCGGGCGGAGTCGCTCGACCACCTCCGCCACGAGCTCGTCATCTTCCTTTCTCTCGCGCTTCTGGCGGCGTCACTCGGCGGCTACGGGCTCGCAGCCGGCGCGCTGCGGCCGGTCGAGATCCTGCGGCGCCGTGCAGAGATGGTCACGGCCGGCGAGGCGCGCACGCTGCCGATACCTCCGGCACACGATGAGATCTCTCGGCTTGCCGCGACGCTGAACGACATGCTGGCGCGCCTCCACGCCGCGGTCGAGCACGAGCGCCGTTTTGTTGCCGACGCGAGCCACGAGCTGCGGACGCCGCTGGCGCTGCTTCGAACCGAGCTCGATCTCGCGCTGAGGCGGCCGCGCTCTCACAAGGAGCTCGAGGATGCACTCCAATCGGCGGCGGTGGAGACGCAACGACTCTCGCGGCTCGCCGAGGATCTCCTCCTGATCGCGCGTAGCGATCAGGGCTCGCTTCCGATCCACCGCGAAATCCTTCCCGCGGACGAGCTGCTCGCCGACGCGGCCGAGCGCTTCGCGGGCCGTGCCGAAACGCTCGGGCGAACACTCCACGTCGAGCCTGCGCAGGTGTATGCCCACGCCGACCCGGCTCGCGTCGGCCAGGCGCTCGTCAACCTCATCGAGAATGCATTGACACACGGCTGCGGCCCCGTAGAGCTCGCGGCCGAAGTGCGGGACGGCTTCGTCGAGCTGCATGTTCGTGACGCGGGCGACGGGTTCCCCGAGGGTTTCCGCGAGCTCGCCTTTCATCGCTTCAGTCGCGCCGACGAGGCCCGCAGCCGCGGTGGGTCCGGCCTCGGGCTCTCCATCGTCGAGCTCGTCGCACGCGCACACGGCGGCCGAGCCGGCTTGAGCAACCGACCCGGCGGAGGCGCCGATGTGTGGCTCGCGGTACCTCGCGCCGAGGTCGCCACAACGCCGGAGGCCGATGAAAAACGGGCCGAGCGGCCCCACCACGTCCTATCCGCATAACCCCGCTCAGCGAATCCTCATCCGCGACGCGTCACGATCGAGGGCATATGTCGGTTCTCCTGCGGCGACGCGTCTGGATACCGATCGTCTTGCTCGCGGTCCTCGCACCGGCGATGTACTCCTGGACGAGCATGGCCGTATTGCCGTCGAGCCTTCCGCTCGGGGTGCGCACCGTCGAATGGCTGCGCACAAATCATTTCAACTGGCTCGTGGACGGCGCAGAGCACGTCTACTACACGTGGAACGCACCGAAGAAAGGCGGCCCGCAGCTGAGGAAACTTCCTGCGGTCGGGCTCGCCGCCGGACCGGCGAGAACCAACCGTCGCAGTCATCCGAAGCGGACGCCGCCCTGGCCCCCGCCGATCCGGCCCATCTTTGCCAACCCGCTCCCGAGCGAGGGCGCCTGGAAGCCGTCGGGGCCGGCGCTGGATGGGAGCGCGCCTGTCCTCCTGACGACCTTTCGCACCGAACGTGCCTACCCGCGAATCGTCGCCTACGTCGCTTGGTTCGACCATACCCGGACGGAGCTCGCTTACTACCCGGGCCGCTACGAACCGCCGCGGGCGACGCTTCGGGGCTCGGCCGAGGTTCCCCACGACCAGCGCTGGCGGCTCCTGGCGACCTTCAACAGCGGTTTCATCTACCAGGACGGCCTCAACGGGGACACCCTGAACGGACACGTAAACGAACCCCTGAAGCAAGGGCTCGCCACCCTGATCGCCTACAAGAACGGACGCGTCAACATCGTCGGCTGGAACCGCGGCCCGGCCCCGGGCCCGGCGGTCGCCTGGGCCAGGCAGAGCCTGCCCCTGATCATCGACCATGGCCGGCTCAGTCCTAAGCTCAACGACAGCAGCGCCTGGGGTTACACGCTCGGGAACGCAGTCCGCGTCTGGCGCACAGGAGTGGGCGTCGATCGACGCGGGAACATCGTCTACGCGGCCGCCGACTACCAGACGGTGACGACACTCGCACGGATCCTTCAACGCGCCGGAGCAGTGCGCGCGATGGAGCTCGACATCAACCCCGAATGGCCGACGCTGATCACGTATAGACACCACAACGGCTTGCTTCCGAGCCGGGTCGTCCCGAACTACCAACAGCCCACGACGCGGTACCTCGTCCCCGACGACCGAGACTTCTTCGCGGTCTACAGACGCGTGTCCGGCCCGGTGGACGTCCCGCTCAAGTAGCAGCGCTGGGGGAGCGACGAGCGCCGACGCCCACTCCCGGCTCATCGTTCGCTCACGCGCCGCCAGCAACCGTACGACTCGTGAGCGAAGATCCGTATCGGTGGGATGAGCGTGTCGAAGCATGGGAAGAGGTCGCTTCAAGCGCTGCCTTCCTTGCCATCCGCGACCGCGTCGTAGAGCTGGCCGCGCCGCGGGCCGACGACCTGGCGGTCGACCTTGGAGCCGGCACCGGGCTCCTGTCGCTCGCGATCGCCCCGCGCGTGCGCAAGCTGACCGCGGTCGACATCTCAGAACGCATGCTGGAACGGCTCGACGACGCAGCTGTCGCGGACGGGATCCACAACATCGATCTGCTCGGCGCGGACCTTCGCCGGCTGCCGCTCGAGGACGAGTCGGCCACGCTCGTCGTCTCGAATTACGCCTTCCACCATCTCGACGATTCGAGCAAGGAGCTCGCGCTTGCCGAGACGCGCCGGATCCTGCGGCCCGGAGGTCGGCTCGTGATCTGCGACATGATGTTCTCGCTCTCGCTCGAGCCGCGCGACCGGCGACTGGTGGCCGAGAAGGTCGTCGCGTTACTGAAACGCGGTCCAGCGGGCGTCGTTCGGATCCTCCGCAATGCGGTTCGCGTCCTCACGGGCCGGTGGGAGCAACCGGCCACGCCGCAGACGTGGGAGCGGATGCTCGCCGCGCGCGGCTTCAAGGACGTGCGGATCGAACTGCTCGAGCAGGAGGCCGCAGTCGCCGTCGCAACGCGGCCCGAGCTCATCGCTAGCGCAGGGCGAGAGCGCGACGTCCGAGCAACTTCCAGCGGCGGCTGAAGAGCCCATCGCTCCATCGCTCCCGCTCACCGCTGAGTGGGTTGTCCACGAGAAAGTAACCCGGCCCCCCGCCGACGAGAACGACCGCGTGCTCGTTGAGGTTCACAGTGATCTTCCGTCCCGAGGGTGTCAGCCAGGTCAGGTAAGGACCGGCTGCAAGGCCCACCCAAGCCAAGACGGGCCGACCCGCGAGGACAACAGCTTTCACGGCCGTGACACGCCGACCGCGCAGGTCGACGAGGTTGATGCCGAACCGCGCTGCGAGGCGTTGGATCGGCGGCTCGTAGACTCCGAATCCGCCCTCGGATCCCCCGCCAGCGGGTCGGCCGACGAAGCCGCGCTCCGGATCGCCCCAACGGAAGAGCGAGCTGCCGGCGACAGGCTCTGGATCGAGGGGGCCGCTGCTCGGCAGCCGGTGCTGCAGCTCGAGCTGCCCAGCATGCACACCTGCCGCAGCGAGGAGCGTCGACAGCGCCGTCACCTCGCAATCGTTGTGCAACACCTGCCTGACAGGTCGAAGCGCAATCGAGCTGCGGACTGAAACAGCGGGCACATCGACGTGTGCTTCCCGCGCCGCCAAGGCCCGCCGAACTACTCGCCGGGCGCGTCGGCGCCGGATCGCCAAATCCATCCTTGCGCGACCGTGCCGGACGACGACTCGAGCAGGAAGGCGGAACCGCGGTCGGCCCGGCTCGACGATCCCGATGCGAACGCCCTCGGCATAGACGGCGAGCGACCTCGGCGGGACAGCCCGCGCCCGCGTGGTCGACCGGCCGCCGCTGCCGCAACCCGCGAAGGCAAGCGCCGCGACAAGCAGGACAAGGAGAGAGGCGCGCATCGTGACCCACCGTAGTCGGAGGGCGATGACAGATCGAGGAGCAGTACCCAGAACTAATACGGCGGTTCGGGGTCGTACTGGATGTAGCGGCGAACCTGCCTCGCCTCGTCGGGAGAGCCGAGGCGCCCCACGAGGTGCAGCGCCATGTCGATCCCTGCTGACACCCCGGCAGCCGTGATGACGTCACCGTCGTCGACGAAGCGCTCGTCGCGCTTGGGCTCGATGTCGTGCCCGAGCGCGAGCAGCTCGTCGAACGCCGCCCAGTAGGTCGCGGCCGGGCGCCCGTCGAGCAGGCCAGCGTCGGCGTAGACGAGCGAGCCGGTGCAGACGCTCGTCAGCAGCGTCCCGCCCTCCTTCAGAACCTGCAGGCGGGAGCGAATCGCGACGTCGCCGAGCAGGGCGCGGGTGCCGCGGCCGCCTGGAACGAGCAGGACGTCGACGTCGCCGACGTCACTCCAGGCCGTGTTCGGGAGGACGCGCATCCCCTTGGCGCAGGTGACCGGCTCGGCGCTCTCGCCGACGAGCACGACCTCGAGGTCGTGCGCGCTGAGATCGCGCCAGGCGGCGAGAACCTCCCAGGGCCCGACGAAGTCGAGCTCCTCGGCGCCCTCGAAAACGGCGATTGCGATCCGCAACTCTGACGCCGCCTACTGCTCGTAGCGCTCGACGACCTCGGGCGGCCGGATATCCGCGCCCTCGGGGCTCTGCCCTGCCTCTCGCCGCGCTCGCCGCTGTCGGAGGAGATCCCAACACTGGTCGAGGGAAACGCGCAGCGACTCGAGCCGCTGCCGATCGGCGTCGGTCGCGTCGCCTGCTGCCTCTCGCTCCCAGAGCTGATGTTCCTCGGCGACCATCCGGTCGATCGAGCCGTGAATCTGTGCGTCGTCCAAGTCAGCCTCCTCGCATCTTCGTTGTACGCCACGGTCGTGCAATGCCGGGGGATTTGAGCCCGCACGGCCCGAGGGCCACCCATTTTACGTCCTAGCCGACGTCTGCCTGGTTCGGCATCCGGGGTCGTCCGCAGGCGGGGCGACGCCGCTCGCGACGATTCTGACGACGCTCGCGATCTTGTTGATCGCGGTGAGCATCGGCGAGCTGGGGTCGAAGCTGCCGTCGGCGGGCGGCCTCTACACGTAAAGGTCCAGGTGGTGATGGGGATCTTCGAGATCGAGGTCTTCAGCGTGCTGGCGATCTGGCTGATCATCGAGGCGGGGAGCCGCAACACGCGGGACGCCTCGGCACGGCTTGTTGCCCAATGTTGCCCCGAGGCTTTCTCACTCACGCCTTCTCAGGCGAGCTTCACTCCTGGCGTGAGGGAGGGTACGCCACCTCGATGACGCCCCACTTCATCGCTTGCTAGGAGGCTCGGGCGATCACAGTGATCTCGACGAGCAGGCCCGCAACGAGGTCGGCGCGCACGGTCGTCCGTACCGGCTTCACTCCCGTGAACTTCTGCTCGTAGACGGCGTTGAACGCTGGGAAGTCGGCTAGGTCGACGAGGTGAACAAGGCACGAGATGACGTCGTCGAGCGATGCGCCGGCAGCCTCGAGCACGGCCTCGATGTTGTTGAAGGTCTGCTCGGTCTGCTCGGCCAGATCGTCGCTAACCACCCTGCCGGTGTTCGGATCGAAGCCGCCTTGACCAGACAGGAAGATCCAGTCGCCCACCGTTAGCCCCGGCGAATACGGCCCGGGGGGCGTGGGAACCTTGTCAGAGCTGATGAGAGCTTTCATCGATGGAAGCCTCCTTACGGCTTATGAGACGTGCCGAGTGGCGGTGCTGTCTCTCGTACCGTCACGCGATCCGGCCATCGCGTTACGCGCCTTCGCGAATGTGTGATTTCACGCGACGAACCGAAGTGGCGCAGCGCTACGCGGCTAGGGGGCCGTCCTAG